>NZ_VKHT01000160.1 GCF_014141535.1 Streptomyces alkaliphilus
CCCCCTGTCCGCGCCCCGCCGCGGAGACCCCGAGCTGGTCCAGGTACCAGTGCTCGCGCCGGGGCCGCCGGCGCGCCATGTCCCGCAGTACGGGAAGGGCGGTCACCAGCCCCCGGGGCCCCATGACCCGCAGCAGGGAACCGGACTCGCGGAGGGTGGCCCAACCCTCTCCGGGGGTCCGTCCCGGTCCCTCCCAGACCGCGACCCCGACAATGCCCCTCCCCGGCACCTCGGCGAGGTCCACCGCACCGTGACGCAGGACGCCCCTGCGCATCAGCGCCGCGAAGAGCCGGGTCAGGTGCGCGCGCCGGTCCGGTCCCTTCGGCACGAAGGAGCACAGGAGCGGGTCGTCCTCGAACGCCTCGCCCAGGATCGCGCTCGCCGCCGCGACGTCCCCCTCGCCGGCCTGTCTGATCCGCACCACGGCTCTCCTTCCGTTCCGAACGACACGCGTACACCCCCACCGTTTTGGCCAAGCGGCCAAAACGGCGACGCGGCTAGCCTACTCCCATGGCGACCAGGCGAGAGACCTCGGCGGTGCGCGAACACCGGCCCATCGAAGAGCGGCGCACCCAACTGCTGACGGCGGCGTCGGAGGTGATGCGCGAACAGGGTGTGGCCGCCGCCACCACGCGCGCCATCGCCGAACGCGCCGGACTCCCGCACGGCTCGGTCCACTACTGCTTCGGCGGCAAGACGGCCCTGCTGCGCGCCGTGGTGCGGAGCGAGGTCGACCGCTCGGTGGAACGCGCCTGGCGCCGCGCGGCCGGGTCCACCGACCTGGAGGGACTGCTCCGCAACGTCCTGGAGGCACAGCTGGGCGGCGTGCGCGACGATCCGGGACACCACGCCATGCTCGCCGAGCTCATGGCCCTGGCTCGGCGGGATCCCGAGCTGGCCGATCTGCCGGGCTGGGAGCACGAGCGGTACGTGAGCGCCGCCACCGACCTGATATCGGAGCTGCCGGCCACCTCCGACTTCACGCTCGCCCGTCCCGCCCGCGAGATCGCCACCATGATCATGGTGCTGGCCGCCGGGCTGAGCGACCTGTGGACCGCCACGGGGAACCGGGCCGAACTCGACCGTGCCCTGGACGACTGCGTGCGGGGCCTGGCGGCCCGCCTGTCCCGGCCGGCCTGACCCCGCGTCCGGCTCGCCGGGGCCCTCGGGGGCGGGGCCGGGGCACCCGGGCCGATCACACCGGAGTCGGTGGACCCCGTGTGGACCACGGGTCCCGTCAAGTGACCACGGCCGGTAGGCTGTAGCCGCTCCGCCCCTGGTGGGCGGAGACGGGAGGCTTGCCCGAGCGGCCTAAGGGAACGGTCTTGAAAACCGTCGTGAGGTAACCCCTCACCGTGGGTTCAAATCCCACAGCCTCCGCCCCGCACGGCCCCTGACCTGCGCATCCGGTCCGGGGCCGTCCTCGTTCCGGCTCCCCGCCTCTCCCTCCTCGTCCCCGTGGTTCCCCGTCCGATGGGGCACGCGAGGGGCACGCCGGTCCCGTTCCCGAAGAGGTTCCGTCGTGGAGCGGTCGCTCCCCGGGACGGGTCCCAATGATGCACCGTATGATACGGCTCAACAGTTGAGCCGCATCATACGGCGTATCATTCCCGCATGGATCTTCTCGCCGCGGTGGACGCGGCCCTGGCGATGATCGGTGATCATTGGGACGCCGACGAGTGTGAGCACGGCCTGCTCGATTTCAAGGAGACTCCCGACACCGCCGGCGACCCGGGAAAGAACGCCCGGAAGAGGTTCCACGAGCTTCTGGCCGAGACCGCCGTCTGCTTCGCCAATTCCGAGGGCGGGGCGATTGTCGTGGGGGTCAGGGACCGGGCGTCCGACCGTGGCACCGCCCTGCGGGGAGTGCCGCCGAAGTACTCGGCGGAGGAGTTGGTGGAGGCCATCCATCAAAGGACGTCGCCCGCCATCACCTGTCGCCCAGTGGTTCGCGAGGTGGACGACCGACGGGTGATCGTTCTCCTGGTGCCGAGGGGAAGTGGGGTGCACAGCACCTCGCTGGGCGTCTACAAGGTTCGCCTGAACGACCGTTGCGTCCCGCTGGGCGGTGATCAGTTGCGTGGATTGCGCACTCTCCGAGAGCACTACGACTGGACCGCCCAACCCTCCGATGTGGGTGTCGAAGGACTGTCGAGGGGATCCCTGGAACGGGCGGCGAGTCTTCTGTTCGGATCCGGTTACGACGATTTGGCGCGCCTGGCGGAATCGGATCCCACCGCTTTTTGCAAATCCACCCGGTTGATGGTGGGAGACAAGGTGGCACGAGCCGCTGTGCTGCTGTACGGCACCCCCGGTGCGCTGCGCTCGGAGATCCCCGAGTGGGGCGTCAATGTCCAAAGCCGCGAGACCCCCGGAGGCGATCCCCACATCCTGCTCCGTCGGGATTCGGTGGATGTTCCCCTGGTCTTCCTGCTCGATCAACTGATCACCCTGGTGGCGGCGCTGTCCCGCACCCGCACGATTCGGGTCGGAGCCGAGCAGGTGGACCTTGTCGATTACCCCTCGGACGCCGTGCGTGAGATCTTCGCCAACGCCTTCGCGCATCGCGACTGGGAGGCCCCGGGCGTGGTGGAGATCGTCCACTCACCCGACGAACTGGTCACGACGAGCCCCGGCGGGCTCCTGCCCACCCTGCGGGTCGACAGACTTCTGCACGACGCCGCCGCTCCCCGGAACCGATTGCTGGCGGAGAACATGGCGCGCCTGCGGCTGGCCGAGATGTCCGGCCTGGGCCTGGACCGTGCTTTCCGCGAGATCGCCCGGCTGGGCAAGGAACCCCCCATCCTGGACGACGGTCCCCGATTCCGGGTGGTTCTACCGGGAGGGCGGGGAGACGAGGCGTTCGCCCGGTACATCAACGGTTCGAACTTCCCGTCGGGTTCGAGTGGTGATCTGGATGTCCTGATGATCCTGACGGCTCTGCGCCACACGAAAAGCGTGAGCGCGACTCTGCTCAGCGGTCGTCTGCAGAGGTCTCCCGGCGATGTGCAGCGCGTCCTGCGCCGGATGCAGGAGGCGGGTGTCGTCCATCCGACGAAGGGAACGGTCCGCAGGCAGTATCCGAATTACGCGCTCACCTCCGTGGCCATCGCGGGTATGCGTGCCGCGATCGGTTACCGGGTGACGAGTGTTGACGAGGACGATCACAAGCTGATTCGTCACCTTCACCGTCATGGTCGGATCACCAACGAGGATGTGCGGAACTATTTGGATTGCGATACCGCCACGGCCCGAAACAGGCTGAAGCGCTTGCGACACCGCGGGCTCATCGATTTCGCGCCGGACAGTCCGCGCCGTGGCTCCGCCGTCGTCTACGTCAAAACGGAGAAGTTGGAGGAGTTCGGGAACGCATCCGGAAAACCGGGCACGTAGGACCCCACCCCACAGGGTCCGCCTCCCGTCCCCGATCCCGCTTCGCGACCCGGGCCGCCCGGAAAAGCGGTGGACGCGGATGATCGCGGCGCGTCACGGTGGAGCTCATGGAACACATGATCGACATCGCTCCCGACATCCGCCTGTGGGTCGAGGAGAGCGGTGATCGAACCGCTCCGCCGCTCCTGCTGATCATGGGCGCCAACGCCTCCGGCCTCGCCTGGCCCGAGCCCTTCGTCGAGGCACTGGGCCGACACCACCGGGTGATCCGCTACGACCACCGGGACACCGGCCGCTCCACGGAGATCTTCGGGGAGCGCCCCTACGCCATCACCGACCTCGCCCGGGACGCCGTCGCGGTGCTCGACGCGCTGGAGGTGGACCGGGCGCACGTGGTCGGGATGTCCATGGGCGGGATGCTCACCCAACTGCTGCTCCTGGACCACCCGGACCGCGTGCTCACCGCCACGTTCATCGGCACCACGCCGCTGGGCGGCATCCCCTTCGAGGCACCGGGGTTCCCGCCGGAGTTCCTCGCGCTGTGGGAGGAGATGGGCGCGGCCCGGGATCGCGAGGCCGAGATCGACTGGCGTGTTCGGCACTGGGAGTTGCTGCACAACGACCCCGGTGACGGCGTCGGCATCCCCTTCGACCCGGAGGAGTTCCGTCGGTTGGAGGAGCGGATCATCACCCACACCGGCCGGCACCGGGCTCCCGTCGCCCACGCCGCCGCAGGCACGGACGGCCTGGACAGGGGCCCGGAACTGGCCGCCGTCACCGTCCCGGCCCTGGTCATCGACTCCCCGAACGATCCCCTCGCGGGCAGTTCCTGCGCGCACGCCCTGGCCGGGGCCCCGGGCAACGCCCGCCTGGTGACGATTCCCGGTATGGGCCACGCCCTCCCCGGCGCCGTCCTCCCCCGCCTGGCCGAACTCGTTCTCGGCCACACCTCACCCCCGGAGGAACGGAGAAGGTAACGGGCATGACGAAAGAGCTGTGGGAAACGGATTCGACCGTCTACCTCACCCCCCGCCCCGGTGGGAGCGACGCCCGGGCGGAGGAGGCGGCGGCCCGGGGTGGACGGGGGACGCAGCGGTTGGTGGAGGTGCGAAGGATCCGTGCCCCCGAGACGGTCGCCGGCCCGCTGGGGCTCGCTCCGGACGCCGAGGTCGGGGTGCGGCGTCGGGTCATGTACCTCGACGATCGACCGGTCGAACTCACCGCCTCCCATTACCCGGTCGACATCGCCGCCGGCACCGCCCTGGCCGAGCCCCGCAGGATTCCGGGTGGGGCGGTGACCCTGTTGGCCGACCTCGGTTTCCGCCCTCACGAGGTCGAGGAGACGGTCGCCGTGGACCTTCCCGAGCCGGCCGTTCGCGAAGCCCTGGCGCTGGGGGAGGGAGAGCCCGTGATGCTCCTGACCCGGGTCAGCCGCGCCGCCGACGGCCGCCCCTTCGAGGTCGGCGTCATGACCATGGTCCGGGGCGGCCGCCTTCGGTACCGCACACGGATGGGGTGACCCGTGACCGAGCAACCCGGGTGTCGTGGACACCTGCACCGGCGGGAGTACCGCGTGCGGTTGTGAGGTCGGGGCCGCCGACCGGCCGGGTTCCGGGGAGCGGACGCGCCCGCGCGCGCTCCCGGCGCCCGGGAGCGCCCCGGGCCGGCTGTGATGTATGTGACGACCCCGTGTCGCTGTGCAACGAATCGAACACGGCCTCAACGTTCGGGCACCCCGGGCGCTTGGCTGGTTGCCGAGAGCGATCGCGCTCTCCCGGACGGGAAGCCCCCGGGCTTCCGCGTGCCGATGACGAACCAGGTGAAAGGGACTCCGAGTTGAGTCACGAAGTCGTGAGCGGCGTGCCGGCGGTGGTCGGCACGCCGAGGATGATCGCCCCCGGGGCGCGGGCCGGGGGCCCGCGGTGGGCGGGCGAGGTGGTTCGCGTCGGAACGCGGTGGTCGCGCGAGCGGTGGGTGCCGGGCGGTGGCCGGGACCCGGGGGGAGGCCGGGGCGCAGCGACGCGCGCCCGCGCACACCGCCCCGCCGACGGGCCGGGCGCCCCGGTGGGTGCCGCGACGCCCTCGGGGAGCCGGACGTGACCGACGAGGACCGTTCCGGGTCGCCGATCGACCGCCCCGTACGCGAGTTGGCCGTGCACCTGCCCGCCGCGTGGACCGCCTTCCACGAGCAGTACTACTCCGCCTATCTCGCCTACGCGGAGTTGCAGTTGGGCGATCGCGGGGAGGCCGGGGAACTCGTGCACCGGGTCTTCGTGCACCTGGCCGCGCACTGGCAGCGGCTGATGCGCGAGGAGGCGCCGATGGCCAGCGCCTGGGCGCTGCTGAAGTCGGGCGTCGCCCGGCACCTGGAGGAGAGGGGGCGGCAACCGGCGATGCCGGAGACCGCCGTCTTCCGCAACGTCAGCCGTCGGGTCCTGGAGGACGTGCGCGGTGAGTTCGCCGCGATGGAGTCGGCGCTGGGCCTGTACACGGCGATAGCCCGGCTCCCCGAGCGGCAGTTCGACGTGATCGTGCTGCGCTACGTACTGGGGTATCCCACGGGTGACGTGGCGCGCCTGATGGGCGTGAGCGACGCGACGGTGCGCACCCACTGCACGCTGGCCCGGCGCAAGCTCGGTCGGGACCTGCAGATGGACACGGGAGGGGACGGGGACGATGACGACGCACGGAGGTGACCGGGACACGGAGCGCCGGTCCCGGGGCGCCCGGAGCCCGGGAACCGGGAGCCCGGGGGCCCGGAATCCGGGAACCCGGAACCTGGACGACCTGCTGGCCGGGGCCCTCGTCCCGGCGGGCGTTCACGACCCGGAGGCGGTGGCGGCGGCCCGCCGCCGGGTGGAGCGCGAGGTCGCCGAGAGCCTGTGGCGGGAGGCCCTGCACCGCGACTCCTACGCCCACCTGGTGCTCTCCGAGTCCCCCCGGACCCGGTCCGGCTGCCCGGTGCCGCCGGCCGACGCGCCGCAGGACGATCCGGCGGCCCGGCTGCCGGTGGCGCTGCTGCGCCAGGCGGCCCGTGACCTGTCGGCCCTGTGCGAGCTGGTGGTGCGGGACTCCCGGGCCGCCCGGGACATCGCGGGCCTGGTCAACTCCCGACGGATAGAGCCGGACGGGTCGCTGGTCTTCGCCTGCCTGCTGCACCTGGCCGGCCGGGTGGACGGGGCGCAGTTCTGGTGGCAGTTCGGCGCGGGGGCGGGCAAGTCCACGTCCGCCCTCTGCCTGTACCTGCTGCACCTGCAACGGGGGGAGATGCGCGACGCCGAGCACTGGGCCTGCCAGGCGGCCGACCTGGAGGTGTTGGAGGCTCGCGAGGCCCCGATCTCCCCGACCGGTCGGTGCGCCTCGGCCGGGACGGGCGCGTCGAGGGCCGGTGAGCCGGCGCGGCGGGGGGCCGGGCGCCCCCGGGGGCGTACCTTCTACGCCCGTGAACCCTGTCATCGTCCGCTGTACGAGCGGGGGTTCGCGACGGTGGAGTCGATGCTGCTGCGCACCCGCGCCGGTCTGCACACCCGGGGTGCGGTCCCGGACCCGGTGGGGGGGACGGCCGGGGCCCGACCGGCGGTGGCGGCGGCCATCGAGGGGTTGACCGGGGTGCACGAGCGCTACGACCGGGACTTCGGGCACGTGCCGCGCCCGGATCCGGGGCTCGCCCGGCGGTTGGCGGTCGGCTCCCCGTCCCCGGCGGGGTGCTGAGGCCGGGCCTGATC
>NZ_VKHT01001600.1 GCF_014141535.1 Streptomyces alkaliphilus
GTGCTGTTGGCCCTCGCGGCCGGGTCGGCGGGCGGACCGGTGGGGTCCGGGCGACTGGCCGAGTTCGGTCCCTCCGCGTCGTGGACGGGGGTGGCCGCCGGCGGATGGGCCCTGCTGCTCGGCCTGCCGACCGCCCTGTTGGTCCGCCTCGCGCGCCTGGGACGTAAGGGGGTCCCGCGGGGTGTCATCGGCCGTGTCCCGGCGGTTGGTGACGGGTCGTCGGTCGATGGGGGAAGCGGAGAGGCGACGCCGGGGCATCCGGGTACGCGTTCGAGGCGACTGCCGAAAGCGGGTACGAGCGACCGGTGGAAGGCCATCCGCGTTCCCGTCGGCCCCGGGGGGTCGGAAACCCCCGCGGGTGAGGGGTGGGAGGAAGAAGCGGGAAAGTCGGGGAAGTCGAGGAAGTCGGAAAAGGCAAGAAAGGTCGTGAAGTCGAACAATCCGAAGAATCCGAAGAATTTGGAGAAAGCGGAGAAGGTGAAGGGGGCCCTCACGTCGGCAATGCCGGGGAAGCCGGATGGGGACGGCGACCGGGCACCCGCGCGGAGGCGCCTGCCGACCCCGTGGGGGCGGGGAGCGACGCGTCGCGGAACGCCGGCGGGGAACCGGGGCGCCCCGGCCCTCACGCCGCACCCCGCGGCGCCGGATCC
>NZ_VKHT01001601.1 GCF_014141535.1 Streptomyces alkaliphilus
CCCCTCCACACCGCCCGGTACGCCGGATCGGCCCACAACTCCGCGTGGGTACCCCGACCACGCACCCGCCCGTCCTCCAACCACACCACCCGATCCGCCCGGGCGGCGGTGCGCGGACGGTGGGCGACCACCAGCCGGGTCCGCCCGCGTCCGACCGCCTCCAGCGCCCGCTCCACCCGGTTCCCGGTGACGGCGTCCAGACCGGAGGTCGCGTCGTCCAACACCAACAGCCGCCCCCGGTGCGCGAACGCCCTGGCCAAACCGATGCGTTGGACCTCCCCACCGGACAGCGGCGCCCCCGCGCACGGGGTGTCGTACCCCTCGGGCAGCGCCCGGACGAACCCGTCCGCACACGCCGCCCGGGCCGCCGCCACGATCCGCTCCCGCGACGGCGGGACCGGCCCCAGCCCGATGGCGTCCGCCAGGGTCCCCGACACCAGCGTAGGCCGCTCGAACGCCCACCCCACCTCGCGCCGCAGCACCGCCGGCGCCAACTCCGCCACCGGCACCCCGTCCAGCACCACCTCACCCGCGTCGGGTGCCAGCAGGCCCCCCGCCACGGCCGCGAGCACCGACTTCCCGGACCCCGACCGTCCCACCACCGCCGTGGTGGCGCCCCCGGGCAGCTCCAGATCCACCTCCCGCAGCAC
>NZ_VKHT01001602.1 GCF_014141535.1 Streptomyces alkaliphilus
GGGTCGGAGGGGGCGTTGTCGTCGTCGGTGTGGTCGCCGCCTGCGTGTTATTACGCGCCGGTGCACACGCCGGCGGAGGCGGAGGCGTATTGGACGGCGGTGCAGGATCGGATCATTCAGGCGCCTTTCCCGCAGGAGGACAAGGATTCGGCGCGGGATGGTCATGAGGCGCGGTTCGGGGAGGACGGGGAGTTCCCGGATTTCAATCGTGATCTCGATGGTGAGGGTATGTTCTGGATGCGGGTGATGAATGATGATTATCCGGCTTCGGAGCGTTTCGCGTGTGAGTGGCGGTTGTTCTGGGTTGATTTCTCGGATTCTCCGCCCGTGGATGCCCTGACGGTGTCGGGGGAGACGTTGGCGGCGTTGGCGTGGGAGCAGACGCGGGTGCCGGACACGGAGTTGTCGTTGAATCCGGAGGCGGAGCAGACGGTGAATCTGGCGACGTGGGTGTGGTTGGACGGGGATCAGTTCGCGCCGGTGTCGGTGCGGGCGTCGTTGGACGGTTACGGGATTTGGGCGGAGACCACGGCGCGGCCGGTGGCGATGCGGTTGGACGCGGGGACCGGTGATGCGGTGCTGCATCCGTCCGGTGGTCGGTGCGAGGTTCGGGGTTCGTCGGTGGGGGAGCCGTACGCGCGGGGTCGGTC
>NZ_VKHT01001603.1 GCF_014141535.1 Streptomyces alkaliphilus
GTCGAGGGCCGAGCCGGGCAGCGCCAGGGTGCCCAGCGTGTCCGCGACGAAGGACACGCGCCGCGCGCCGCGCAGCACCAGGTAGCCGAGCAGGCCGCCGAGGGTGTTCGCGATCAGGTCGTTGACGTCCACCGACCGGCCGTTGTTGAAGAGGATGTAGGACAGGCACTGGGTCGTCTCGATGCTCGCGCTCGCCAGGGCGCACAACAGCGTCACCCGCCCCGCCGAGCGGGCCCGGCCGGAGAGCAGCGGCAGCAGGAAGCCGAGCGGCATGAACATGATCACGTTGGGCACGAAGGAGAGGTCGACGACCAGCAACGGGATCGGGTTGATCATGTCGTACCACGGAGTCCGGTTGGCGTACATGCCGTAGCCGGCGACGATCGGGAAGACCGTGATGCTCGCCACGGCCGCCGCGTAACCGGCCGCCATCAGCCGGGTGGCGGCGTGCCGCCCCGTCCACCCCGGCCTGCTCCGGGCCGCCCGCACGGCCACCAGGACGGCGAAGGCGATCAGCAGGGGCCCGAGCCCCACGGCGGGGTCGATGCGGAAGGAGAGGTCGAAATCGTTCACCGGGGGCTCCTCGTGTCGCGGTGCGGGCGGCACCCTGCCGACCCGCTCCGCAGTCTGTTCGGCCCGCCCTCCCCGAC
>NZ_VKHT01001604.1 GCF_014141535.1 Streptomyces alkaliphilus
CGTCGGGGATGTCGTTGCCGAGCAGGTGGGCGATGAGGCGGTCGGGCACCCGGAGCGGGCGGCCGAGGAAGGGCGCGTCGCGGTCCCCCACGTCCAGCAGGCCGAGCCGGGACAGCGGGGCGGTGGGGTGGAAGTGGTCGCGGGCGAGGGCGTCCAGGGTGGACAGGCCGCAGAGGTCCAGGGCGAGGCCGACGGTGGGTCTGCGCCGGCCGACGTCGTCGTTGAGGTAGGCGTAGAACGTCTCGAAGTTCCGGTCGAGGTCGGGCGCGGCGGCGATCAGCAGGATCGCCGTGTCCTGGTCCGTCAGGTTCAGACGTCGGGCCAGCCGTGCCAACCGGTCGTCGGGGCCGACCGGGGCCGCGCCGTGGAGGGGGTGGTCCGCGAGGATCTCCCCCTCCTCCGGTTCGGCGGGGGTTCGCAGGCGGTGCCGGACGGCGGCCTCCGGCAGGTGGAGGCCGCGCAGCGGGTCCCCGGCGGTGGGGTCGTCCGCCGAGCGGTGTTCGACCAGTGCCGCCACCCGGCGGCGCAGCGCGGTGAGCCGGAGAGCCAGGGGCCCGGCGGGGCCGCCGTGGCCGTCCGGTCGGCCGCGGGCGGCACCGGGTGGTTCCCCGGGCGCCCCGTCGGGCGATCCGTCGGAGGGCTGGGGGC
>NZ_VKHT01001605.1 GCF_014141535.1 Streptomyces alkaliphilus
GACCCCACGTGGACGGTCTACCCCCCACCACCTTCGTGGACGCCGCCGCCGGGACCCCGGTTCCCGTGTGTCGTACCGCCATCGTCCGCGCCGGCGAACGATCGGGAACCCCCTCGGGGCACGGGCCGTGCGGGGTCCCGGAGCGCCCCCGGGACCCCGCACGGAACACCCTCGCTCAGGCGTGGTCCACCAGTTGGGCGTGGCCACGTGCCCGGGCGCAGTGCCCGCAGCAGTAGAAGTGGCCGTCCTCGGTCTCCAGGCCGTGTCCCAGGATCCGGCACTGGCAGTTCTCGCAGATGGGCGCCATCCGCTGGGCCGCGCACTCGATGCTGTCGAAGACGTGGACCGCCCCCGCCGCGTGCACCTCGAACGCCATTCTGTACTCGTTGCCGCAGACCTCACAGGCCGCCATGTCGATCACTCCTCCGCTGTCGGTATCGCCCGGTCTCCCCGGCGCCGTCCGGTCGGCCCGCCGCAATCGGCGCGCCGACCGCCTCCGGGCAGCAGGATCGGACCGCCCCCGCGCGATCCCGGGGCGGCGCCCCCCGGCGCGCCCGGCGCTCACCCCGCCGGCGGAATGTTCCGGGTGACCCACCGGTTGGCATCCACGGGCGGCGTCGCGCGTCGCCCCGCCCCGCCGGGCGCGCC
>NZ_VKHT01001606.1 GCF_014141535.1 Streptomyces alkaliphilus
GGCCGGGGTCGGTCGAATCGCCGCTGGGACATGGGGACTTCGGCTAGGTGCGAGGCATCCCGCCGGGGAGCGGTGTCGCGCCGGACAGGGGGCCGTCGAGTTGACGCGAGATTAAGAGGACTAGACCAGTCGGTCAATAGGTATGGACCAATTCTTCGCCTCGTCCCAGTCGCGGTGTACCCGGCGCCCACCCCCACACCTCCGCCCGGCGTGAGGAGAACCACGGGCGTCGCCCCCTGCACAGGGGGCGATCGACGTGGCACACTGGGACGCGTACCAGTGACGCAAGCGCACTCCGGGGTCGGTGAAAGTCCGAACCGGCGGTTACAGTCCGCGACCCGATCACCTCCAGTGATCGGTTGACCAGGTGAAACTCCTGGACCGACGGTGAAAGTCCGGATGGGAGGCAGTGCGCGGCGGAACGGGTCGGCGGTTTCGGTGACCGCCGCGTCCGGCCGTGCCGGGGCGGTCCCTCCGAAATCCCCGCATCCCGGTCCGCTCGTTGTCCCAAGCGCCTTCCGGCGCGCCCCGGAGTCCATGCCCGAGCAGGCAGGAGGACCCGGTGGCCGAACCCCGTCCCGTGATCGGGACGCCCCGTCTTCCGTACGGCTCCCCGCCCGCGCGCGCACCGCTCGGCGTCTCCC
>NZ_VKHT01001607.1 GCF_014141535.1 Streptomyces alkaliphilus
CCCCCGAGCAGGCCGCCGCCCTCACCGCCGCCGCTCCCCCCGGCGTCACCGCTCTCGACCTGGGCACCGACGTCGCGTTCACCCGTCCCCTCGGCGCGAACGCGGAGCGGTGGTGGGCCGGGATCCCGCAGAAGTACCGCAGCGACGCCCGCCGCACCTGGCGCCGCGGCACCGACACCGGGCTGACCCTCGCCCCGTACACCGGCGCCGCCGCCCTCCCCCACCTGCCGTACTTCACCGAGCTGGCCAACGGCACCGCCGACCGGCACGGCACCCGCCTGTACGGGCCGGAGATGTTCGAGCACCTCACCGATGTGCCCGGCGCCGTCCTGCTGGCCGCCCGGGACGGGGACCGGCTGGTCGGTGGCTTCTACGGCTGGCTCCACCGCCGCTGCCTGTACCTGTGGGCCTGCGGCATCGACTACCGCCACCCGGCCGCGCACCGCGTGTACAAGTGGCTGCTGACCGAATCGGCCCTCTGGGCCATCGACCGGGGAGCGCACACCCTCGACCTGGGCCGCGCCAACTACGCCGCCAAGCTCAGAGTCGGCTGCCGTCCCCAGCCGCTGCGCACCGTCGTGTTCCTTCCCCGCCCCGAGCCCGCGACCGTCACCGCGTTGTCCGCCCTCGCCCGGCGGTTGGG
>NZ_VKHT01001608.1 GCF_014141535.1 Streptomyces alkaliphilus
GTCCCGACCTCGCCCTGGTGATGGACCTCGTGCGCGGCCCCGACCTCCGGACCCACCTGCGCGAACACGGCCCCCTGGCCCCCGGTGAGGCGGTCGCGATCGTCGCCGACATCGCCGCGGGACTCGCCGTCGCGCACGCCTCGGGCATCGTCCACCGCGACGTCAAGCCCGAGAACATCCTGCTGGACACCGACGGCGGGCGACCGGTCGCCCTGCTCACGGACTTCGGGGTCGCCCACCTCGTCGACGAGCCCCGCCGGGGCTCCGGATCGGGAGTCGTCGGCACCCCCGACTACATGGCCCCGGAGATCATCGAGGGACTTCCCTCCCGGGCCCCGGTGGACATCTACGCCCTGGCCACCGTCCTCTACGAGCTCCTCGCCGGGTTCACCCCCTTCGGCGGCGGCCACAGCGGCGCCGTCCTGCGCCGTCAGGTCACCGAACAGGCCGCCCCGCTCCCGGGCCTGCCCGACGAGCTGTGGCACCTGCTCCAGCAGTGCCTCGCCAAGTCCCCCGCCTCGCGGCTGCGGGCCTCCGAACTGGCCGCGCGACTGCGTGAGATCCTCCCCGGACTCCAGGGCCTGCCCGCACTGGAGGTGGAGGCCGGCCCCGCCCCCGGCGGCGTGCCCACCGCC
>NZ_VKHT01001609.1 GCF_014141535.1 Streptomyces alkaliphilus
GGGGGAGGGGACCGAGGGGGAGGAGAAGGACGAGCCGTTCCCGCTGACCCCCATCCAGGCTTCCTACCTGGCGGGCCGCGCCGAAGGGCTGCCCCTGGGCGGAGTGGCGACGCACTACTACCACGAGTACGACCGCACGCCCCCGGCCGGCGACCCCGAGGCGGACCTCGAGCGGTTGGAGCGCGCGTGGGCCCGTCTGGTGGCCCATCACCCCATGCTGCGCATGACGGTGGACGAGCGGGGCTCGCAACGGATCCTCCCCGTCGCCGGGGCTCCCGTCCGGATCGACGTCACCGACCTGCGTTCCGCCTCCGCCGACGAGGCCGAACGGGCCCTCGCCGACCTGCGACACGAACTTTCCCACCGCTGCCGTTCCACCGGCGCCTGGCCGCTGTTCGCCATCCACGCCGCTTTCCTGCCGGACGGCCCGACCCGCCTCCACGTCGGGGTCGACGTGCTGTGCACCGACATGGCCGGCTGGATGCTGCTGATGCGACAGTGGGGCGAGCTGGTCGAGGACCCGGACCGGGAACTCCCCACCCCCTCGACGACTTTCGCCGCCGTCCAAAGGAGCCGCGCGGAGGACCCCCGCTGGGCCGAACGCCGCCGCCGGGACCGCAAGCACTGGGCGGGAC
>NZ_VKHT01000161.1 GCF_014141535.1 Streptomyces alkaliphilus
GACTCCAGGGCGATCCACCCGGCGTGCCGGCCCATCACCTCGACGACCATCACCCGCTGGTGGGACTCGGCGGTGGTCTTCAACCGGTCGATGGCCTCGGTGGCGACCATCACCGCCGTGTCGAAACCGAACGTGCGGTCGGTGGCGGAGATGTCGTTGTCGATGGTCTTGGGCACCCCCACGACGGGGATGCCGGCCTCGGAGAGCATGTTGGCGGCGGTGAGGGTGCCCTCGCCGCCGATCGGGATGAGCGCGTCCAGGCTCAGCTCCCGCCGCAACTGCTCCGCGTTGGCGCAGGCGTCCCGGAGCCTTCCGCGCTCCAGCCGGCTGGAGCCCAGCACGGTGCCGCCCCGGGCCAGGATGCCGCTCACGGCGTTGATGTCGAGCTTGCGGTAGCGGCCCTCCAGGAGCCCCTTGAAGCCGTCCTCGAAGCCGATGACCTCGTCACCGTGGTCCACCACGGCGCGGTGGACCACCGAACGGATCACGGCGTTGAGTCCGGGGCAGTCTCCGCCCGCGGTGAGAACGCCAATACGCATGGGTCTCTCTCCTGGTCGTTGGGGAAGTCTCGGGTTCACGAACCCCCCGGCGACGCGGGCCGGGGAAGAAGCGGGAGGCCGCGCCCTCGGGGCCATCGGGATTGTGTCACGCCCGTACCCCGCGCCCGCACGGTCACGCGACCGGTGGGACCGGGCGGAGGCCCGGCCCCGGGATGACCCGAACCACCCCCGGAACGGGGCCTAACCCGCGAAGGCGGGTACTGTCAAGAGTGCGGACACCCCGGATCGGGTGAGCAGGTGGTCGCCCGTTCGGATACCCGGTGATCCCGGCGCCGAATCCGGCGTCGCCCCGGGGACGGGCCCCGGTCCACCCGGGTCGGCGTGTCCGGAGGACGGAACCGACCGAGGACCCCGAACGACGACGGGCCGACCGGCCCGGGAGGCGAGGACCCGCGTGGCGCGCAGCGTGTACGTGACCGGCATCGGCCGAGGGGACGGCCGCCAGGTGATCGAGTTGGGGGTGATGGAGCTGCTGACCCGGCGGGTCGACCGGGTCGGGGTCTTCAGGCCGCTCGGCCACGGCGGCGCCGACCCCGTGCTGGACCTGCTGCGCTCCCGCTACCGCCTGGTGCAGCCCGCCGCCTCCATGGTCGGCACCACCTACGCCGCCGCCGGCGCCCTCCAGGCGGAGCTGGGCACCGACGAGCTGGTCTCCCGCCTGGTGGACCGCTACCACGCGGTGGCCGAGAAACACGAGGCGGTGGTGATCCTGGGCACCGACTTCGCCGACACCGGTCTGCCCGCCGAACTGGCGCTCAACGCCCGGTTGGCCAACGAGTTCGGCGCCGTGGTGCTGCCGGTGGTGGCGGGGCGCGAACGGGACGCCGAGGCGATCGTGGCCGAGGTGCGCAACGCCCACCACGCCTACACCTCGCTGGGTTGCCAGGTGATCGCGACGATCGCCAACCGGGTGCGCGACTCGCACGCCCGCGAGGCCGCCCGGGAGCTGGGCCGCCACCTGCCGGAACCGGTGTACGTGCTGCCGGAGGACCCGGCGCTCTCGGCCCCGACCGTGGCGCAGATCGCCGACTCCCTGAACGCCGGGGTGCTGTTGGGTGACCACAACGGGCTGGCCCGGGACGTGCGGGACTTCGTCTTCGGCGGCGCCATGCTTCCCACCTTCCTCACCGCCCTGACCGAGGGCTGCCTGGTGGTGACCCCCGGTGACCGCGCCGACCTGGTGATCGGCGCGCTGGCCGCGCACTCCGCGGGCGCGCCGCCGATCGCGGGCATCCTGCTCACCCTGGGGGAGAACCCCGGGGAGGAGGCCCTGTCGTTGGCGGGGCGGCTGGCCCCCGGCACCCCGGTGCTCTCGGTGCCCGGCGGCTCCTTCCCCACCGCGCAGGAGCTGTTCGGGCTGGAGGGCAAGCTGACCGCCGGTACCCCCCGCAAGGCGGAGATCGCGCTCGGCCTGTTCGAGACGCACGTGGACACCGCGCAGCTCACCGAGCGGCTCTCGGTGGCCCGCAACGGTCGGGTCACCCCGATGATGTTCGAGCACGAGCTGATCGAGCGGGCCCGCTCCGACCGTCGTCACGTGGTGCTCCCGGAGGGCACCGACGAGCGGGTGCTGCGGGCGGCGGAGGTGCTGCTGCGGCGGCAGGTCTGCGATCTGACGCTGCTGGGCGAGGAGACCGCCGTGCGGCGCCGGGCCGGCGAGCTGGGCCTGAACCTGCCGCTGTTGGCCGCCGGTGAGGTCCCCGAGGGACCCGGCGCGCACGCCCGGGTGGTGGACCCGCAGACCTCACCGCTGCGCGAGCGGTTCACCGAGCTGTACGCGAAGCTGCGGGCCCACCGGGGCGTCACCCCGGAGTTGGCGCACGACGTGGTCGCGGAGGTCTCCTACTTCGGCACCCTGATGGTCCGCGAGGGGCTGGCCGACGGCATGGTCTCCGGCGCCGTCCATTCCACGGCCGCCACCATCCGCCCGGCCTTCGAGGTGATCCGGACCGTGCCGGGTGCCTCCAATGTCTCCTCGGTGTTCTTCATGTGCCTGGCCGACCGGGTGCTGGTGTACGGCGACTGCGCCGTGATCCCGGATCCGGACGCCGAGCAGTTGGCCGACATCGCCGTCCAGTCCGCCGACACCGCCGCCCGGTTCGGGGTGGAGCCGCGGATCGCGATGCTCTCCTATTCCACCGGCACCTCCGGTTCGGGGGCGGAGGTGGAGAAGGTGCGCTCGGCGACCGAGCTGGTCCGCGAGCGCCGGCCCGACCTGCCGGTCGACGGCCCCATCCAGTACGACGCGGCGGTGGAGCCGTCGGTGGCGGCGGCCAAGTTGCCGGACTCGAAGGTGGCCGGGCAGGCGACGGTGCTGATCTTCCCGGACCTGAACACCGGCAACAACACCTACAAGGCGGTGCAGCGCTCGGCGGGCGCGGTGGCGGTCGGCCCGGTGCTCCAGGGGCTGCGCAAGCCGGTCAACGACCTGTCGCGCGGGGCGCTGGTGCAGGACATCGTCACCACCGTGGCGATCACCGCGATCCAGGCACAGGCTCTGGGCCCCCGCCCGGGGTCGGGCCCGGCCGCCGACGCCGGCTGACCCCCTTCCCCGCTCCGCGCACCCCCGCCCGACGAACGAAAGAGGTAACCCCATGACCGACGGTCGCGTCCTGGTGCTGAACTCCGGGTCGTCCTCGGTGAAGTACCAGTTGGTCGATCCGGCCGACCGGTCCCGGCCCGCCGCCGGGATCGTGGAGCGGATCGGGGAGAGGGGCTCGCGGCTGCGGCACACCACCGCCGACGGGGCCCGGCGGACGCGCGAGGAGCCGATGCCCGACCACCGGGCCGCGTTGAAGGCGATGGCCGCCGAGTTGGCGGCCGACGGGCTGGGGTTCGACTCCCCCGGCCTGGTCGCGGTCGGCCACCGGGTGGTGCACGGTGGGCGGCGCTTCACCGAACCGACGCTGGTGACCCCGGAGGTGGAGGCGGAGATCGAGCGGTTGGTGCCGCTGGCACCGCTGCACAACCCGGCGAACCTCACCGGCATACGCACCGCCCGGACGCTCAACCCGAACCTGCCGCAGGTCGCGGTCTTCGACACCGCCTTCCACACCACCATTCCGGAGGCGGCGGCCCGGTACGCGATCGACACCGGGGTGGCGGACGCGCACCGGATCCGCCGCTACGGCTTCCACGGCACCTCCCACGCCCACGTCTCGCGGGCCTGCGCCCGGCTGCTGGGTCGGGACCCCTCGGAGGTGAACGTCATCGTGCTGCACCTGGGCAACGGGGCCTCCGCCTCGGCGGTGGCCGGTGGTCGGTGCGTGGAGACCTCGATGGGGCTCACCCCGCTGGAGGGGCTGGTCATGGGCACCCGCTCCGGCGACGTGGACCCGGCGGTGATCTTCCACCTGTCGCGGGTGGCGGGGATGTCGGTGGACGCCATCGACGACCTGCTCAACCGTCGCTCCGGCCTGATCGGTCTGTGCGGGGACAACGACATGCGGGAGATCCGGCGCCGGATCGACGAGGGCGGGGAGGACGGCGAGCGGGCCCGGCTGGCCTTCGAGGTGTACGTGCACCGGTTGCGGAAATACGTCGGGGCGTACACCGCCGTCCTGGGGCGGGTCGACGCGATCGCCTTCACCGCCGGCGTAGGGGAGAACTCCGCCGAGGTGCGGGCGGCGGTCGTCGCCGGTATGGATGAGGGGCTGGGTCCGGTGGTGGACCCGGAGCGCAACGCGCGCCGGGAGGACGGCCCCCGGATCATCTCCCCGGAGTACGCTCGGGTCGCGGTCGCCGTGGTTCCGACGGACGAGGAACTGGAGATCGCCGTGCAGGCGCACGCGCTGGTGACCGGCTGACCGCTCCGGGGCCCGGCGGGCCGGCCGCCGCACCGGTTCGCCCGGGGGCGCGCCACGCCCCGGGGGCGCCGGACCGGGAGCGTTGCCCGCCGGCGCCACCAGGATTATTCCCCGGCTGAACAAACGATAGGATCGTTCCCATGCGCCGTTCCAAGATCGTCTGCACCCTGGGCCCCGCCGTGGACTCCTATGATCAGTTGAAGAACCTGATCGAGGCCGGCATGAACGTGGCCCGCTTCAACATGAGCCACGGCACCCACGCCGAACACGAGGCCCGGTACCAGCGCCTGCGCAAGGCGAGCGAGGAGACCGGGCGTGCCGTGGGCGTGCTGGCGGACCTCCAGGGGCCGAAGATCCGGCTGGAGACCTTCGCCGAGGGGCCGGTCGAGCTGGTGCGCGGCGACCAGTTCACCATCACCACCGAGGACGTCCCCGGCGACCGGACGATCTGCGGCACCACCTACAAGGGGCTGCCCGGCGACGTCACCAAGGGCGAGACCGTCCTCATCAACGACGGCAACGTCGCCCTCCAGGTCACCGAGGTCGAGGGCCCCCGGGTGCACACCATCGTCATCGAGGGCGGGGTGATCTCGGACCACAAGGGGATCAACCTGCCGGGCGTGGCGGTCAACGTCCCGGCGCTGTCCGGGAAGGACGTCGAGGACCTGGAGTTCGCCCTGCGGATGGGCTGCGACATGGTCGCGCTCTCCTTCGTGCGCAACGCCGCCGACGTGCGCGACGTGCACGCCGTCATGGACCGGGTCGGACGGCGCGTCCCGGTGATCGCGAAGGTGGAGAAGCCGCAGGCCGTCGAGAACATGGAGGAGGTCGTCCTCGCCTTCGACGGCGTGATGGTGGCGCGTGGCGACCTCGCCGTGGAGTACCCCCTCGAGCGGGTGCCGATGGTGCAGAAGCGCCTGATCGAGATGTGCCGCCGCAACGCCAAACCGGTGATCGTCGCCACCCAGATGATGGAGTCGATGATCACCAACTCCCGTCCCACCCGCGCCGAGGCCTCCGACGTGGCCAACGCCATCCTGGACGGCGCCGACGCGGTCATGCTCTCCGCGGAGTCCTCCGTCGGGCAGTACCCGATCGAGACCGTGCGCACCATGTCGAAGATCGTGGTGGCCGCCGAGGCCGAGCTGATCTCGCGCGGCCTGCAGCCGCTGGTGCCGGGCAAGAAGCCCCGCACCCAGGGCGGATCGGTGGCCCGGGCCGCCTGCGAGATGGCCGACTTCCTCGACGGCAGGGCCCTCGTCGCCTTCACCCACTCCGGCGACACCGCCCGCCGACTGTCCCGTTACCGGGCGAGTCAGCCGATCCTGGCCTTCACCACCGAGGAGGCCACCCGCAACCAGTTGACCCTCAGCTGGGGTGTGGAGACCTTCGTCGTGCCGCACGCCGAGCACACCGACGAGATGGTCCGGCTGGTCGACTCCGAGCTGCTGAAGCTCAACCGCTTCCACGAGAACGACGTGATGATCATGACGGCGGGCTCCCCGCCCGGTGTGGCCGGCACCACCAACATGGTGCGGGTACTGCACCTGGGCCACGACAGCTGAGTCCGCCGGGCGGTGACGCCGCCCCTCCGCGTACGGCGCCCCGTGCCGGTCCGCCCGTCCCCTCCCGGACGGGCCCCGGGCGGGGCGCCGTCGTGCGCGGCGCATCCGGGCCGGGTACCGACCGGGAGGGGACGGGAGAGGGGGAGGAACCCTCACCCCCGGGTGGTGTACTGCCGCATGCCGGGGATCGTCAACTCACCGCCGAACTGCCCGGCCTGGGTCACCAGGACGTTCGTGAAGTGGACGAAGGGCAGGTCCAGCGGCGGCTCGTGGAGCGGGTCGAAGACGATCGGGATCAGCCCGAACAGCCGCCCCTCCAACCGCTCGGTGTACATGGTGACCCGACCGTTGCGGAAGGTGGAGTTGCTGCCCCGCGGCGCCCGCACGTGATACCGCAGACCGTCCGTCGCCTCCACGATCTGGTGCAGGTCGCCGATGTCCAGGCGATCGGCGGTGAACTTCAACGCCTGCTTGGTCGAGCCGTTCGCCGTGGTCAGGTTGACCACGCCGTGGTACCTCAACCCGTTGAGCGTCAGGTAACGGGCGTCCAGGAGCCATGGGTTGTCGGGGACCACCACCGGGGTGACCTCGTCGGTCCCGGCCTGTCGCAGCGTCTCGGGACAGGGGAAGGGGACCTTCCCCGCGGCGTCCGGGGCGAACGGGTCCTCCCCGTCCGCGGGGTCGGCTTTCTCCGTGTCGGTTCCGGCGTCGGTTCCCGCGTCGGCCGCGTTCCCGACCTCGGCCGTCGTGTCCCGCCCGCTCCCGTCGGCTTCCCCGCCGGGGCCGGTCCCGGCGGTCGGATCGTCGGCGGCCGGGGGGTCGTTCGGAGGAGTCGGGGGCTCCCCCGCCACGGGGCCACCGGACGGGGCGTCACCACCGGCGGTGGTGCCGTCCGCGGTGGTGCCGTCGGTGGTGACGTCGGCCTCCCGGGAGGCCCCGCCGCCCTCCGGCTCCGTGTCGTCACCGGCCGCCGGGGCGGACTCCCCGGCCTCTCCCGTACCGTCGGGGTCGGTGTTCCGCGCCCCTCCCGTCACCGGATCGATCAGGTCCTCGCCGAGGCCGCGCAGACCCTCGCCGAGGCCGCGCAGGGCGTCGCCGAGGCCGAGGGGGTCGAGGCGATCGCGGAGCGATACCCCGTCATCCCTGTCTCTTATACACA
>NZ_VKHT01001610.1 GCF_014141535.1 Streptomyces alkaliphilus
GTACGCGCTGCGTGGCGGGGGCGTCCCCGCGGCGGTACCCGAGTCCCGGGCCACGGGCACCGGCGCCTACCTGTAGTCGTCCAGTCATCCAGCCGTCCGCCGCCGCGGCGGCGGACGGCCCGGGGTGGGCGCAGCCCACCGGGGAGCCCCGGGCGGGGAGGGAACGGGCGGCCCGGAGCGGCGCGTTCATCCCCCGCGCGGCGGTCCGTCGTCGGCCCAGACCGCCCGGATCGCGTCCTCGGCGGCGGCACGGGTGGCGGCCTCGTCCAGTCCGAGCCGCCTGGCGAGCCGGGCGAATCCCTCGGCCGCGCCGGCGACCTCGCGGGCAGCGGCGTCCCGGGAGCCCGCGACCACGGTGCCGTTGCGCCCCCGGGTCTCGATGACGCCGTCGGCCTCCAGGGCCCGGTACGCCTTGGCGACGGTGTTGGCCGCCAGGCCGAGTTCGGCGGCCAGGCCGCGCACGGTGGGCAGCCGCAGCCCGACGGGGAACTCGCCCGAGCGGACCCCCGCGGCGATCCTGGCCCGGATCTGCTCGTAGGGGGCGTCCGGGGAGTCGGGGTCGATGGTCAGTCTCACCCGGCCGATTCTGCCCCGAGGAGCGGGCTCCGGTCGGTGACCCGGGCGCGCCACGGGG
>NZ_VKHT01001611.1 GCF_014141535.1 Streptomyces alkaliphilus
CCGGGGCCCCACCCCCGCCGTGCGCCGCCCCTGCCGGTCCACCGTGCTCCGGCGGGGGCGGCGCACGCGTGGCGCGGGGCCGGGAGTCGGCGCATGCTGGATCCATGAGCCCGCACTCCCCCTCCACGGGGGCGGCCGACCGGCGGCCCCCCGGCCGGGTCCGGGCGTTCCTGACCCCCGGCCGGATCGTGGCACTGCTGATCACCGCCGCCACCCTGGTCTTCGTCTTCCAGAACACCCGCCAGACCCGGATCCGGCTGCTGGTTCCCGAGGTCGTGATGCCCCTGTGGGTGGCTCTGCTGGGAACCCTGTTGATCGGCCTGTTGGTGGGCGGCTACCTCGGGTACCGGCACGGCCGGAGGTGAGGTGGGACGCCGGGATCACCGAGGTGAGCCGCCTCAGCCCCGGCAGAGCACCTCGCCGTGCAGGACCGCGAACCAGCCGTCCTCGGCGGCGGTCCACTCCCGCCATCCCGCGGAGATCTCCGCGAGTTCCTCCCGGGTGGCGTGGCCGTCCGCCACGGCGAGACGCGCGAACTCCGAGCTCGTGCTCCGCTCCGCCCACAACCCGCCCCACCACTCCCGATCGGCGGGCTCGGCGAAGCACCAGGACGAGGTCGAGGGCGTGATG
>NZ_VKHT01001612.1 GCF_014141535.1 Streptomyces alkaliphilus
GGTCAGGGCATCGGGGGCCGCGCCAGGGCGCGTTCCACCAGTTCGGCGACGCGGAGCCCGGCCCGCCGGGCCTCCATGTGCAGCCGGCCGACGTTGGTGTTCGCGCCCGCCAGCGCCGTGAGGACGGCGTTGGGTCCCGCCGCGTAGGTGGCGACGTACCCGTGGTCCCCGCGGACCACCAGTTCGCGGAAGGCCCCCCGGCCGGTGTTGTCGGCCAGTCGGAGCGCCACCCCGAGGGCCGCCGCCGTGAGGGCGGCGGTGCTCTCCGGCTCCGGGTCCACGGTGTCGTGGGCGAGGATCAACCCGTCCACGCTGGCCGCCAGGACTCCGGTCACCCCGGGGACCCGGGCCCGCAACCTGCGTAGTTCGTCGAGGAGTTCGGGCTCCGCCGACATCGTCGTCATCAGCTGCCTCCTTTCGGCCCGCTGCCTCAGCGCACGCCTCATGAGGACGGTCGGGGAGCCTCGGGGAGGAACGGCGGTGTCACAGGTGGGCCTCCAATGCGTCGCGTAGCCGCCGGAGCAGGGCGATGTCGGCGTCCCCGGAGCCGGATCCGGCCGTGATACCGGCGATGCCGGCGACCGTGCCGAAGCCGGACGGGACCGGCCCCCCGGGGTGCGGCCCGACC
>NZ_VKHT01001613.1 GCF_014141535.1 Streptomyces alkaliphilus
CCGCCAGGAGGACGCCGTGTCCGAGGCCGCCGACCGCCCCACCGGGACCGACCGCCCCACCGGGACCGACCGCCCCACCGGGACCGATCGTGAGGCGACCGACCACGAGGGCTACGACCACGACGTGATCGTCGTCGGATCCGGGTTCGGGGGCGCCGTCGCCGCCCTCCGCCTGAGCGAGAAGGGGTACCGGGTCGCCGTCCTGGAGGCCGGCCGCCGCTTCGAGCGCGCCGAACTCCCCGCCACCTCCTGGAACCTGCGCGACTACCTGTGGGCACCCCGCCTGGGCCTGTACGGCATCCAGCGCATCCACCCCCTGGACAACGTCCTCGTCCTCGCCGGGGCCGGCGTCGGCGGCGGCTCCCTCAACTACGCCAACACCCTCTACGTTCCACCGGACGCCTTCTTCGCCGACCGCCAGTGGGCCGAGATCACCGACTGGCGCGAGGAACTGACCCCCTGGTACGAGCAGGCCCGCCGGATGCTCGGGGTGCGGATCAACCCCGACACCACCCCCGCCGACGAACACCTGCGCGCCGCCGCCGACCGCATGGGCATCGGCCACACCTTCCGCCCCACCCCCGTCGGCGTCTTCTTCGGCGACGGGGGTGGGGCGGATGGTGTGGC
>NZ_VKHT01001614.1 GCF_014141535.1 Streptomyces alkaliphilus
CGCCGGGCCCGGCGCGACCGGTGGGCCCGGCCGGGCGGGATCAGGCCCGGGCGAAGGAGAGGGTCTCCCCGCGGGCCCCGGAGCGCCACAGGTCCTGGCAGGCGTCGGCCATCCGGTCCAGTCCGTCCACCACCGCGCCCCAGACGATGCCCGGCACCCAGCCCTGATCGCCGTTGATCAGCAGGTTGTTCCGCTCGTAGAACAGGGCGAGGTCCACCACGGTGGGCCGGCCCCGGTGGTCGGCCGCGCTCTCGTAGCCGTAGGAACCGGTGTTGAGCTGCGTCTCGCTGAAGGTGAAGTAGCACAGGTCGCCGGGGATGGGGGTGACCGTGGGGTTCTCCAGCGGGGGCTCCCGGTCGGCGAACGGTGAGAGCAGCGCGTAGATCTCGTTGCGGGCGTACTTGGCGTGGTAGACGTCCCCCGACAGCGGCAGCGCCTCCCACACGGCCGCGCAGGTCAGCGGCGCCTTCTCGGTGAGCAGACGGGCCGTGCAGCTCACGCCGCGCCGGTCCAGGGACACGGTGACGAATCGCTCGACGGGCCGGGCCGTCGGGTGCTGGGAGATCGGGTGGGGGGTCGCGCTCGACATGTTCCTCCCGGGACGGGGTGGTGGCGCCCTGGACG
>NZ_VKHT01001615.1 GCF_014141535.1 Streptomyces alkaliphilus
GTCCGGGATCGGGGCCATGGCGCGCAGGGCGAGGGACGGCGGGGTCAGTCGCAGCAGGGTCTCGCGCAGCCCCACGGCGGCGGGTCGGTGCCACTGCGCCACCCTCCCCGCCCGCCGGGACCGCGTGACCACCCGCCGGGTGCGCGGTCGCCGGTCGGCGTCGTACGCCGCCAACGCCCACCACGTCCGCGGTCTCCTCGCCGGCGGCCGTGACCACCACCGGCCGTCCCCGGCCGTCCCGGCGCATCCCGGTGACGGTGACGCCCGCCCGCACGGTGCCGGCCGGCAGCGCCGCCCGCAGGACCTCCGTCAGCTCCGCGCGGTGCACGGCCACCACCGCCCCCCGGTCACCGAGCGCACCTCCGGGGTCCAGCCGGGAGGGATACCGCCCCGAGGGTGTCCGTATCACCGCGGTGTCGCCGGGCAGGGAGTGCTCCCGCACGGCCGGCCCGAGGCCGATGGCCTCCAGGGCGCGCACGCCGTTGGGCCACAGCGTCAGACCGGATCCGGCCCCCGACTCCGCGGCGCTCCGTTCCAGCACCCCGACCGGCACTCCCCGGGCGTGCAACGCCACGGCCGTGGCCAGACCGCCCACGCCCCCGCCGACGACCATCACCCGGGGAC
>NZ_VKHT01001616.1 GCF_014141535.1 Streptomyces alkaliphilus
GGGCTGGGCGCTGCGGGTGTAAAGCCAGGTCAACCCGTGAAGGTGACGGCGTTGCTCGCGGTGTCGAACAGCGAGTGTGTTCACCCGTGCGGCGTGGTGGAGGATGTCCCCGTTTCCGAGGACGGTGACCTCGAGCCTGCCGTCCACCATCCGGGCCAAGGCCTCACGCAGACGCTCGGCTTCTTCGAGGAGCAGGTGGTCGGTGGTGTCGAGGTCGTCGGCGGCCGAAATGACCATGTGGGCGATCTTGCGCAGCGGGTCGTGCGTCTCGTGACGCGTCACCAGCTCATCGATCGAAATACCGAGTTGTTTCTCGACCACGGTTGATCCGGCCGATGGTTCCGAGGTCTTCCGCGAAGGGGTGGGCACGTGGTCCTTTCCGGGTGGGGGAGGAGATGGTGGACGCCACGCCCGGGGAGCGTCGGAGAAACGTGTCCGTGGGTCCCGGTCCCACTCCACGATCCGGCCCCGGGTGGGTCCGTGGCCGGTGAGGTGGATGACCTCGATGCCGGTGGGCCGAAGGACGTAGGCCCAGCTCAGGTCACCGTCGAAGGCGTTCCTCTCGTTCACCGGCGCCCCTGCCCCCGGTTGGCCGGAAGCGGCTGGCGGAGAGGGTGCCAGGGG
>NZ_VKHT01001617.1 GCF_014141535.1 Streptomyces alkaliphilus
CCTCCCGGCTCCGGCCGGGGGGGCGCGGCGGCCACACCGGAGACCACCGTGCGAGACCTCACCACCCCCGATGCGCCGGCCACCGACCTGCGCGGTATCGGCGACACCAGCTGGCAGGCCCGCGCCGGGTGCCGGGGCATGGACCCCGGCGACGCGGATGCCCTCTTCTTCCCACTCCCCCGCGACTACGAGGCCATCGCCGAGGCCAAAGAGCTGTGCGACCCGTGCCCGGTGCGCCGCGAGTGCCTCAACCACGCCCTGGAGAACGGCCTGCGAGAGGGCACCTGGGGCGGGCTGACCGAGGCCGAGCGCCGCCCCTGGCACGAGGGCCTGTCCCACCGCCTGGACCACAGCCGCGTGATCGCCTTCTTCAAGGGCCGCGATGTCCACCTGAGCGAAGCCGAACGCCGGGTGGTCATCGACCACGCCTACGTCCGGGGCTGGCGCCCCGAACGACTGGCCCTCGCCCTGCGGATCAACCCCAAACACGCCCGCGACCTGCTGCGGCAGGCAGCCGACAAGGTCCTGGACCGCGACCGGAACCACGGCATGCCCCGAACCGGGAGCAGGGGAAGGAAGCGGCCGACCCCCTCCACGGCCGAGGCTCCCTCCACTTCGGCCCC
>NZ_VKHT01001618.1 GCF_014141535.1 Streptomyces alkaliphilus
GCGAAGACGTGGGCGAAGAGGTCGTCGGGGTCGAGGCGGGGCTCGGCACCGAGGCGTTCGCGCATGCGGCCGACCAGCGCCTCCGCCTCCGCCTCGGCGTGGCGCAGGTGCTCCTCGCCCAGTTCGCCGCGGGCGCGCAACTCGTTCTCCAGCAGACGCAGCGGGTCGCGCTCACGCCAGGCCTCGACCTCGGACTCGTCGCGGTAGCGACCGGCGTCGTCGGCGTTGGTGTGGGCGTCGATGCGGTAGGTGAGGGCCTCGACGAGGGTGGGGCCGCCGCCGGAGCGGGCGCGCTCGACGGCCTCGACCAGCACCTCGTGCACGGCGGGGGCGTCGTTGCCGTCCACCAGGCGGCCCGGCATGCCGTAGCCGACGGCCTTGTGGGCGAGGGTGGGGGCGGCGGTCTGCTTGGCGAGCGGCACGGAGATGGCGAAACGGTTGTTCTGCACGAGGAAGACCACGGGGGCGCGCCAGACGGCGGCGAAGTTCAGCGCCTCGTGGAAGTCGCCCTCGGAGGTTCCTCCGTCGCCGACCATGGCGAGGGCCACCACGTCGTCGCCGCGCAGCCGGGCGGCACGGGCCAGGCCGACCGCGTGCGGGAGCTGGGTGGCCAGCGGGGTGG
>NZ_VKHT01001619.1 GCF_014141535.1 Streptomyces alkaliphilus
GGAACCTGCTGACCGCCCCCGACCGCCCGACGGGGTGATCGTGGTCGACCCGCAGCACGAGGACCCCCGGATCCCCGTGCTGGAGGAGCTGCGGCTGCCCGCCGTGGTGGCGGGACACCCGTCGGCGGCAGGCGGCCTGACGGCGGTCTGGTCGGACGAGGCGGTGGGCACGCGCGAGGCGGTGCGGCACCTGGCCGACGCCGGGCACCGTCGCCTGGCCCGGGTGGCGGGGTCCCCCCGACTGGTCCGGACCGCGCTGCGCGACGCGGCCCTGACGGAGGTCTGTGCCGAACTGGGGTTGCCGAAGCCACGCATCACGCACACCGACCACACCGACGGGGACGGCTCGGAGACCACCCGGAACCTGCTGACCGCCCCCGACCGCCCGACGGCGCTCCTCTTCGACCACGACATCACGGCCGTCGCCTGTCTCTCGGTCGCCGCCGAGCTCGGCCTCTCCGTCCCGGCCGACCTGTCGGTGGTCGCCCGGGACGACTCCCCGCTGACCAGGGTGGTGCGTCCCGCCCTGACCACCGTGGGGCGGGACATCGCGGGCTACGGGAGCCGGGTGGCGACGACCCTGCTGACGGTGATCGAGGAGGGCGGCCCCGTCGGGGAACC
>NZ_VKHT01000162.1 GCF_014141535.1 Streptomyces alkaliphilus
CCCCGATTCCCCGGGGTCGGCCGCCACCGCCGCGCCCCACCGCGCGAACGGGGCCACTCCCGACGTTCCGGGACGGGGGATGGCGCCGGTGATATCGGGACGGTGGGGTCACCGGGGCGGTAGAGGTCCGGCGCTGTTCAGAGCCTCCGAGGCCATGGAGATTTTGCTGTGAAGGACGGGCCATCGGACGACCGGCCTCGTGTCGGGGGAGAGTCAGAGTGTGCGGGTGCAGATGTATCCGAGGGAGGTGAGCCCTTCGGTTTGGCAGAGGCGGTCGGAGGCGCCGCCGACTTCGGTCTGGAGGAGCTGGTAGTCGGCTCCGTGGTGGTGGCCCCAGTTCATGGCGGCACGCCACAGGGCCCGGCCGTAGCCGTGGCCGCGGTGGTCGGGGTGGACGCCGAAGTACTGGGGGAGGAGCTGGGTGCGGCCTGTGGGGTCGGTGATCGTCTCCAGGGGGCCGATGGCTCCGGCGACCCGGCCGTGGTGGGTGATGGTGAGGACGGGGCCGTGGTGGCCGGTTTGCATCTGCTGGTGGAGGAAGGCGAACCCGTCGTTCTTCATGGCCTCGGCGAACGGGGTGAAGGAGCGTTGGACGGGGGTCGGTAGCCGGTCGTACGGCGCGATGTCGGCGGGGGCCGGGTCCTGCTCGCCGGCACCGAAGGTCTTGAGCTGTACGCGGGTGCCGACGCCCACCGCGTAGGTCTCGGGCTGGTCGGGGCCGAGGAGCCAGACGATGCGGGCCGCCGCGGCGTCGTGGATCGCGGCGAGCTTGCGGGCGAGGTCGGCGGCGGCGGTGAGGCTGCCGGGCCCGTTGCCGTAGACGTGGACTTTGATGGTGGCGTGATCGGTCCGCCGGGTGAGGGTGGGCAGGAGCGCGAGGTCTCCGTCGTGGTGCTGCACGTCGTCGGTCAGGAGATGTTCGCTCTTGGGGCCGGGCCAGCGACGGTCCTTGTCCCAGGGCAGGAAGTCGCCGGTTCCGGCGATACGGGCGATGGCCTCGAAGAGGCCGGCGGTGACAGCGGCGGGGTGGACCGGGCCGAGGGTCGGCACGTACGGCACGGTCATCAAAGGGGTGATCCGGTCCCAGCGGAAGCGCATGACCGCACGTTACTCTTCTGCCGCACAGGGCTCGGGCCCCGGCGCGGATGCGCCGGGGCCCGAGCGGTTGTGACCCGATGGGTCAGTGGGGGTTGTCGTCGCCCGCGTTGCACGAACACTTCAGGGCGTCCATCACCGTGTCCAGGTCGGCGACCGGGGTGATCTCGGTGATCGGGGCTGCGGGCTCCTCAACGAGCCGCGTCGCGTAGGCGAGGTTGCCGTGGGTGGGCAGGTCGTCCGGGAGCGGACGCCTGGGGGCGATCTCGACAGGTACCGCCGTCATGGGTTTCACCTCTTCATTCCGTGCTGGCAGTAACTTTCCAGTGGTGCCTTCGCCTCCTGGTAGTGCTTGGCCAGGGGCCTGCACACGGTGCAGGAACCGGACAGCTGGCATCCCTGACAGCCTCCGGTGCGAAGCATGAGCCGGTCGGCGATGGCGCCGAGCCGGGCCAGACCCTCGATCCCCTCGGCGGGGAGGCTGATCTGGTCGTCGCGGCCGATCTTGCAGATGGAGACCAGGCCGTGCGGGTCGGTGTGGAAGAACGTGTGGCCCGCGTTGCAGCCGGTGAACGGCTTGCGCATCCGCAGGTGGTCCTTGGACTGCGCGGTCAGGGACTCGGCGCCGCCGTAGATGGTGGGCGTCATGTTGGTGAAGACGTTGTACTCCACCCCCCAGCGCTCGCACAGCGTGACCATGGCGGCCTCTTCGTGGGCGTTGTCCTCGGTGACGATGACGCTCATCCGCAGCGGCAGCCCGGCCTCGCGGGCTGCGTCCATGCCACGGACGAACAGGTCCCAGGCGCCTTTGCGCTGGGTCAGCTCGTCGTAGGAGTCCTTGGTGGCCCCGTACATCGAGACGGTGACCCGATAGGGCGGGTGGGTGCGGAACATCTCCAGCAGGTCATCGCGCCACAGCAGGGAGGCGTTGGTGGAGACGGTGAGCATCATGCCCAGCCGGTAGGCGGCCCGGTAGGAGGGGATGAAGTCCTTGTCCACGGTGGGTTCGCCGCCGGTGATTTGGAGCCACAGCACTCCGGCATCGGCCATGATCCGAAGACAGCGGAGCTTGTCCGCCAGGGGCATGCCGGAGTAGACCTTCAGACCCAGGTAGCAGTGCTTGCACTGGTAGTTGCAGCCCAGGTTGATCTCCCATGAGGCGCGGCCGTAGCCCCGGGTGGACGGCTCCCGGACCAGGACGTGGTCGGCGAGCGGGCGGCCGGCGAGGTCCGTGCCCCACTGAGTGCGGACGGTGTCGGCCAACCAGGCGGGGAGGGGTTCGTGCGGGTTGTGGGCGCGTAGTTCGTCGTAGCGGGCTTCGGGAAGTAGGAGTCCGGCCTGGCTTCCCGGTCGGAGAAGCATGTGCTGGCCCAGGAACGGGCTGGCGATCAGGTCGTGCATCGCATCTCCTTCGGTGTGGTGGGCCGCCGGGCGGGCGGGCCTGCTTGTCTCCGCCCGCCCGGTGGCCGGTTCATGGGGAGGTGGCCCAGGCGACGGCGATCACGAAGCCGCAGCCGAACGAGACGGTGATGAGCAGCAGCGGGCCGGTGAAGGCCGCGATCCTCCGGACGGTGCGGCGAAGGGGGCGGATCACCGGTGCTCCTCGCCCTGGTGACGCCGCAGCCGTACGTTGGCATCGGTGACGGCCGAACCGTCTCCGGCGGTTGAGGCGCGCTCGCGCAAACGGGCGAGGTGGATGCAGGTGACGCAGTCCTTCACGGGAACGGGCCTCTTCCCGGGGTCGCGCGGCTGGGGGCCGATCACGGCAGCGGCCTCCCCTCGGCGCGGGCGACCCGGTGTCGGTGGCCGTGGGCGAGGCGGCCGAGGACATCGGCCGCTTTCCCGAGCAGGCTCAGGCTGTGCTCGGGTGTACTGTCCGGCCCCGCGCGTCCGCCGGATTCGGCCAGCGTGATGGCTTGGCGGATCGTGGCGGTGTGCGCGGCCCGCTCGGTGGGATTCTTCAGCGCGGCGACGTGGGCGGTGGCCTCCGGTTCCAGCGCGATGATCGCGGTGACCAGGCGGTCGCGCAGGGCTGCGACGGCGGGTCCGGTGGCCCGGCCGTTCCCGGCCAGTACCAGGGCGAGGCCGACATCCATCCTCACCTCCGTCAACGGCATCTTGCCGGAGGGAGGTCGGGGCGTCTGATGCTTCGGGCTGGGCTGCCGGGGCGGGGCCTGGGTGAGTCTTCCGGGCATGCGGTGGTCCTTGGGGCTGGGACGTTCCGGACAGAGCGAAGTCATGCGGAGACGCGGTGCGTTGTGACTTGAGGCACAGTCACCGCAACCCGGGATCACCATGCACGACTGAATCCAGGATTCGCAAGGTTGCGGATTGAATTCACAGGAACAGAACGTGGGTTCTATGGACGTGCACACCCGATCGCAGGCACACTGCACCCGTAAGCAGTTCCGAACACCCGGAAAAGGTCCGCGAAAACCCGGATCGCCGGCTCCGGTACCCGAAAGGGATTCAGCGTCCATGCCGACCATCAAGCCCGTTCCGACTCTCCGCCGGCGGCGTCTTGGCGGACGCCTTCGAGACCTGCGCAACCAGGCCGGGCACAGCCTGGAAACCGCCGCCGCGGCGATGGGCTGGGACCCCACCAAGCTGTCCCGCATCGAGAACGCCAAGGCACAGATCAAACCGACCGAGATCGGTACCCTGCTCGCCTCCTACGGTGTCCGGGATCAGGAGTTGACCGCCGCTTTGGAGGGCCTGGCCCGGGATGCCGGCAAGCGCGGCTGGTGGCAGACCTACGGAAACGTCATGGCCCAGGTCTACAAGGACCACATCTCGCTGGAGGATGACGCCGAGACCACCCGCATCTACGCCTCCAACCTGATCCCCGGTCTGCTACAGACCGGGGCCTACGCGCGGGAGATCATCGCTGCCACCGCCTTGACCCGCAGCCCGGAGGAGGTCGTGGCCCTCGCCGAGGTCCGCAAGACCCGGCAGGCGATCCTCACCCGACCCCAGGGCCCGCTGAACCTGTGGGCGGTGATCCACGAGTCCGCCCTGCACTACCGCTCGGCCGCCCATCCGCCGCTGATGCGTGAACAGTTGCGCCACCTGCTGGAGATGGCGGACCTGCCCAACATCACCATTCAGATCATGCCGCTGGACGCCACCGCCCACCCCGGAATGCTCGGCCTGTTCGAGGTCGTCAGATTCCCCCACCCATGGCCCACCGTGGTCTTCCTGGAGAATCTGCGCGGCGGATACTTCGTCGAGGCCGATGACGACGTGAAGGTCTTCGAGACTGCCTTCGACCGGGTCCTGGCCGCCGCACTGCCGGTGGACGACTCCCGGGAGACCATCAAAAGAGCCATGGAAGGAAGTACCCCGTGAACCACCACCGCACCACCACCGGCCCGGATGTCGGCTGGCGCAAGTCCACCTACAGCAACGGCGGCGAAGCCTGCGTGGAGGTCGCCGACATCCCCGACGGACTGGCCGTCCGCGACTCCAAAGACATCACCATCCCCGTCCTGACCCTCCCCGCTCCTGCCTGGAACACCTTCATCGCGACCCTCACCGGCCGAGCCGTCTGACCTCGCACCACGGGAACACCGACGGCACCTCCTCACGGGTATTGGGGAGGTGCCGTCGGCATCTCCTCCCCGCTACCCGGGGCCCGGATCCGGGACTCCCACAACCGCGCCGAGTCACCCATTCAGGTGAATGCCGACACGGCGGCGACACCACACCACCTACTCGGGTGCCTCCGTCGTCAATATGCCGCATGATCGGCGGACTTGTGCGGCAGAGAATCCCCGGCCGCCTTCATCTGCCGCGCACTCGCGCAGTCACCCCGATGTGCACTCAGCCCGGCTGCCGGTTCATCGCCGGGAGCGCGGAGCCGGCCGGCGCCGGGGGGAGTTCCAGCAGGCGTTCGACGACCACCGCCACACCGTCCTCCTCGTGGTCCGCGGTGTGCCAGGGGGTGGCGGCGAGCACGTCGGGGTGGGCGTTGGCCATGGCGACACCGGCGCCGGCCCAGGAGAGCAACTCCAGGTCGTTGGGCATGTCACCGAAGGCCACCACCTCCGAGGCGGAGATGCCCCGCAGCGCGCAGTGGGCGGCCAGCGTGCTGGCCTTGGTGACCCCGGCGCCGCTGATCTCCAGCAGGGCGCTGGGGCTCGAGCGGGTCACGTCGGCGTCCCCGGCGGCGGCTCCGCGCCCCAGGTCCAGGAAGAGGTCGGGCGTCAGTTCGGTGTGGTGGGCGAGCAGCTTGACCACGGTGGGCGGGCCACCGGGCCCCGCGCCCTCCGGGGCATCCGGACCGATCGCGCCGCTCAGCAGCTCCTCCACGGGGCCCACGGTCGCCCCGGCGTCGGGGAAGAGGGGCGGGTAATGGGGGTCGTAACCCATGCCCCCGGTGCTCTCCACGGCGAAGGAGGTTCCCGGCGCCACGGCGCGCAGCGCGGAGACGACGCGCAACGCCGCGGCGTTGTCCAACGGGCGCAGGCGGGTCACGCGGTGCCCGTCGGGGCGCAGGTCGGCGACGACGGCGCCGTTGGCACACACCGCCGTGGACGCCCCCGGCACGCCGTCCACCACCCGCAACCACCGCAGGGGTCGGCCGGTGGCGAAGACCACCTCGATGCCCGCCGCGTCGGCGGCGGCGAGCGCGGCCCTCGTGCGGTCGGAGACGGTCTTGTCGCGACGAAGGAGAGTGCCGTCGAGATCCGTGACGATCATCTTCGGGCGGATACGGTCGGAAAGGGCGGCGGCGGAGAGGCGGGAGGGAGAGGTCACAACGGCACATCATCGCGCATATGCCGGCACATGTGTGCGGTCGTGAGCCCGGATGAGCCGCGGTGCGCCGCTTTGCGCCATGGCCGGGGGAGGCCCCCCGGCCCACCGAAGGGCCTAGGCTGCCCCCCATGGCTGATTCCGACTGCTACCCCCCGCTTCCGTCGACCCCGGGCGTCCCGCGCCTGTCCACCGTGATCCTCCCGGTGCGACGCTGGGCCGACGGCGGCCGGGACACCTGGCGGCGCGCGGAGGAGCTGGGGTTCCACACCGCCTACACCTACGACCACCTGAGCTGGCGCTCCTTCCGTGACGGCCCCTGGTTCGGTGCCCTGCCCACCCTCACCGCCGCCGCCGCGGCCACCGAGCGGATGCGCCTGGGCACCCTGGTGACCTCCCCCAACTTCCGCCACCCGGTCACCCTGGCGAAGGAACTCATCACCCTGGACGACGTCTCCGGAGGCCGGGTCACCCTGGGCATCGGCGCCGGCGGCTCCGGCTTCGACGCCACCGCCCTGGGCAACGACGCCTGGACCCCGCGCGAACGCGCCGACCGCTTCGCCGAGTTCGTGCCCCTGCTCGATCGCCTGCTGAGCGAGGGAGGCCCCACCGGTGTCTCCTACCGGGGCGACTTCTACTCCGCCCACGAGGTGCGCAACATCCCCGGCTGCGTCCAGCGCCCCCGCCTGCCCTTCGCCGTCGCCGCCGGCGGCCCGCGCGGCATGCGCCTGGCGGCCCGCCACGGCCAGGCCTGGGTCACCATCGGCAGTCCGGCCGACACCCCGCCCGGTGATCCGGCGGCGGGCGAGGAGCAGGGTTGGCGCGATCTGGCCCGTCAGGTCGAACGACTGGAGGCGGTCTGCGAGGAGGCCGGACGCGAGCCCGCCGCCCTGGGCCGGATCCTGCTGACCGGCTTCACCGACCACCGACCGCTGGGATCCCTGGACGCCTTCGTCGACTTCGCCGGTCGGGCCGCCGAACTCGGCTTCACCGAACTGGCGCTGCACTGGCCCATCCCCGACTCGCCGTTCGAGGCCGATCAGAAGGTCTTCGAGCGCATCGCCGCCGAGGGGTTGGCCCAACTCACCCCCTGACGCCGCGCCCGCGGCGCGTGACCGGCGTCCCCGCGGACGCCGGTGTCCCGTCCGCGGTTCCACCGCCCGTCCCCGGGGTTCCCCCGGTTC
>NZ_VKHT01001620.1 GCF_014141535.1 Streptomyces alkaliphilus
GCGAGGACCCCGGGGCCCCGTTCCCGCTCCTCCCTCTCCAGCAGGGGTACTTCGTGGGTCAGCAGGGCGGGTGGGAGCTGTCCTACCGATCGGCCCACCACTACGTGGACATCGGGTTGATCGATCCCGATCCCGAGGAGGCCCCCGAGGCGCTGCAGGACGCCCTGGAGCGGCTGGCCGAGCATCAGGCCGTGCTCCGGGCCCGGATCCTGCCCGACGGCCGGCAGCGGATCCTGCCCCCGGACGACCCGGAGGCGGCGCCGTCGCTGCGGGTGCAGGACCTGCGCGACCTCTCGGAGGAGGAGGCGGCGGAACGGCTCGCGGGGATCCGGCACGAGATGAGCACCGAGGGGCCCGATCCCTCCACCGGTTGCGGGCTGGACATGCGCCTGACCCTGCTGCCCGACGGCAGCGCACGGCTGCACTCCTCCACCAGTCTGCTCATCATCGACGGCTGGTCCTCGGGCGTCTTCTACCGGGACCTGTTCGCGCTGGTCTCGGATTACAACGCGGTCCTGGCCCCCCTCGACATCGACTTCGGCGACTACGTCACCGCCCTGCGCGACCTGCCGGGGACGGAGCAGTGGGAAGCCGATCGCGCGTGGTGGTGGGAG
>NZ_VKHT01001621.1 GCF_014141535.1 Streptomyces alkaliphilus
CCTCCGCCCCCCGGCTCGGGTCCCCCACCGGGCGCCTGTCGGCACCCGGCCCGGCGGTGGTCAGGCCACCAGTTCCCCGAAGCACAGGTCCCGGTCCCGGCCGGGGCCGAGCGTGCGGTCCTCCCGCAACCGGCGCAGGGTGCGCCAGATGCTGCTCTTGACCGTGCCGACGCTGATGTTCAGGGTGTCGGCGATCTCCGGATCGGTGCGTCCCTCGTAGTAGCGCAGGACCAGCATGGTGCGCTGCTGTTCCGGCAGTCGGGCGAGCGCCTGCCACAGGACGGTCCGCAGCTCGGTGCCGCGCATGGTGTCCTGCTCGCCGGGCTCCTCCGGCAGTTCCTCGGTCGGGTACTCGTTGAGCTTGCGACGCCGCCAGGCGCTGATGTGCAGGTTGGTCATGGTGCGGCGGAGGTAGCCGCCGACCGCGCCCTTGTCACTGATCCGGTCCCAGGCCCGGTAGGTGGACAACAGCGCGCTCTGCAGCAGGTCCTCCGCCTCGTGGCGGTCGCCGGTGAGATGGTAGGCGGCGGCGTAGAGCGAGGCCCGGCGCTCCTTCACGTAGGCGGTGAACTCCGCCTCCGCGTCCCCGGAACGCCACTCCCCCGTGCGATCC
>NZ_VKHT01001622.1 GCF_014141535.1 Streptomyces alkaliphilus
CCCCCGGCCCGAACCGACGGGGCCGCCGCGTCGCCATCCCGGTCGCCGGCGCGGTGGCGGGCGTCCTGCTCGTCGCCGGACTGCTCTACACCCTGGCCAAGGGCGACGACGGCGGGGAGACCGGCGACCACGTCCCCGCCGGGGAGGGGTACGCCCGGGACGCCTCCGACGACGGCGAACAGGACGCCCCCGCCGGCCAGGTGGTGCGCGTGACGGTGACGGGCGAGAACACCACCCATACGGGGCTCTGCCCGCCGCCGGCCGACGCGGCGCCCACCTTCACGGCGACCTTCGCGGTGGACCGGGCCCCCGCCGAACTCACCTACCGATGGGTGTCCCGGGACGGCTCGGTCGTCGACCCCCAGTGGCGCGTCCTCGCCTTCCCCGCCGACGGCGACCGCACGGGCCGGGACGTCGTGCGCCTGACGACGTACTCGCGCAAGGGCACCCTCGCCGACGAGATCGGGGTGGAGGTGAAGGGTCCCGACGGGACCGTCTCCAACACCGTGCCGTTCTCGGTGACCTGCGACGGAACGACGACCGAGTGGAACACCGAACCGGAGACGCCCGAGAACTCCACGTGGTAGGCCACCCCGCCCGCCCGCCGTTCCC
>NZ_VKHT01001623.1 GCF_014141535.1 Streptomyces alkaliphilus
CACCAGCAGCCCGCAACCCACCAGCACCGCCAACTCCAGCAGCGCCCGCACCAGATCCGCCGTGCCGCGCCCCACCGGAAGCGCGGAACGGGCCACCGGCATGGAGCGGAACCGGTCCACCACGCCCCGATTGACGTCCTGCGCCACCGCCCCGGCCGTCGCCCCCATCCCGTAGAGCATGGTCATCACGAAGACACCCGGCAGCAGGTACTCCCGGTAGGGACCCTGATCGGTGACCGCCATGCCACTGCCGAAGACGTAGCCGAAGACCAGCACGAACATGATCGGCAGCGTGAAGTAGAGGATGATCTCCTCGGGGGAGCGGACCACGTGGTCCAGATTGCGCCGGGTCATCACCCGGGCATCCCCCAGCGCCCACCGCAGCCGACCGAGCCGGGTGCGGGGGAGGACCAACGGCGCCGGCGCGGTCACCGGTCCGCCGGTCCTTGTGCGTGTGGTCGTCGTTCCGCTCATCGTCCCGCACCCCCGGTCGTTGTCGGGCCCGTCGGGCCCGTCACGGCCCCGGATGCCGCCGGGCGGCCGGTCAGCCGCAGGAACGCCTCGTCCAGCCCCGGTCGCCGGGTACCGATGTCCTCCACCCACACCCCGGC
>NZ_VKHT01001624.1 GCF_014141535.1 Streptomyces alkaliphilus
GGGCGGGGGACGTCCTCCACCGCCCGGGGCCCGCCGCGCCCCCGGGTGGCGGGCGCCCCGGCGAACTCATCCGCGAACTCGACACCACCCTCCGCGCCGGGGCACGGTGATCCCCGGCCCCCGGGCGGGGTCGGTCACCAGCGGGGCCAGACCTCCGGATCCCAGTGGACGCAGGCGATCTCATGGTGGTTCATGGTGTTCCACCCCCGCTCGGACGGCACGTAATACCAGAGGAAATTCGCGTACTTCTCCCCTTCGGGCAGGTCGGCTCTCCGGGCGGCTTCCGCCTCCCGGCACTCCCGGGCCGCCGTCACCTCCACCTCCGTGGCGCCGGGCCAGGGGCCGGCCTCCATCCGGATGATCGCGATCACCTCGGCATCGTGCGGGGTGTCGCACGGCACCGTCTCCAGGGCGTTGATGTCCGCCCCGTTCTCCCCGTGCAGTCGCAGGCAGTCGCCGAGGGCGTGGCCCTCGGTGGTGACGTTCCCGAACACCCGCTCCCGGGCCCACTCCTTCATCCCGTCCGGCGCCGGGCCGACGATGACGAAGAGGGAGAACGCGAGGGGGAGCGCGGTGCAGGTGATCGCCGCGATCGCCCACCCCCTGCCC
>NZ_VKHT01001625.1 GCF_014141535.1 Streptomyces alkaliphilus
ACCATCGGCAACGGCGGGGGAGTGTTGGGCGGAGCGGCCGGGGGAACACCCGGGCCGCCGGGACCGCCAGGGGTTCCCGCATCCCCCGGGGTCAACCGCTGTCGCCGGTCGATCTCGACCATCAGCCGTGCGGGCAGCCAGTCGCCCGTCACCCGCAGTGGGCCGTCCGGGCTCAGCCGTCGGCATGCCTCGACGATCCGCTCCGGCGTCGGGCGTCGCCCGGGGTCCTTGGCCAGACAGGCCGCGATCGTTTCGCGCAGCGCGGCCGGCAGCGCGCCCAGATCGGGGGCCTCCTGCACGATCCGGTACATGATTCCGTGTCCGGTGCCCTCCCCGAAGGGGTGGCCGCCGGTGCCGGCGTGGTGGGCGAGCAGTCCGAGGGCGAAGATGTCGGCCGCCGGCCCCGCGTCACCGCCCATCACCTGTTCGGGGGCCATGTAGGCGGGGGTGCCGATGCGGACCTCGGAGCCGGTGAGCGGGGTGGCGTCGGCGGCCCGGGCGATGCCGAAGTCGATGACCCGTGGGCCGTCGGCGGCGAGGAGCACGTTGCCGGGCTTGAGGTCCCGGTGCACGACCCCGGCGGCGTGTATGGAGTGCAATGCCTCCGCC
>NZ_VKHT01001626.1 GCF_014141535.1 Streptomyces alkaliphilus
GGACAGTACCGAGAAGGAGATCACGGCACACGTCACGCAGCCCCCGGCGGCCCCCAGCCGTTTGGTCGGCTTCCCACCATCGGGTCCCGCGACCCCGATGACCGCCTCGGTGAGCCGCCACAGGCCCAGCGCCGCCATGCCGCATCCCACGGCCCAGATCAGCGCCGAACCGAGGGGTTGCGCCGAGAGTTCCTGCAAAGCCCCCTGTTGATCGGCCTGTTGATCCCCACCGGCACCGAAGGCGACCTGCATGGCCAACAGCCCCACCACACCGTGGATCACTCCCTGCGCCACCAGTCCGGCCCGCGCCGCCCGGCGGAGCACGGGGCTGCGCGCCCCTCGATGGGCGGCCCGTTCCGCGCCGTCGACGGCCTTCCGCCCCTGCTCGGTGACCGTTCCGCTCACTGTCCCTCCCCGGGGTGGTGTTCGGGCGGGCGACTGCCCCCGTTCCCCGCCGGGAAACCCGACCTCTCCCCGAGGGCCGAAAGGCTCATCCCTCTCGGAGCGGGGGCGGTCCCCCGGCCGACCGGGAACAGTGGTGGAATGCGGTGAAGGGCTCCGTCCCCGCACGGCCCCGTCCCCGTACGACCGGTCCCAGCACGGCCC
>NZ_VKHT01001627.1 GCF_014141535.1 Streptomyces alkaliphilus
TCCCCACCCCCTTCGACTTCGACCTCGACACCACCGACCTCATCTGAGGACCGGGCGCGCGGACCGCCCCGGTACGCTTCCGAGCATGGCCGTCGACCCGCGCAACCCCGATCCCGCCTATCTGGAATTCTGGCGGGAGTACCACCTGTGCACCCTCACCACGGTGCGCGCCGACGGCACCCCGCACGTGGTGGCGGTCGGGGCCACCTACGACCCGGAGGCCGGTCTGGCCCGGGTGATCACCAACCGGCACAGTCGCAAGGTCGCCCATGTGCGGGCGGCCGGCTCCGGAGGCGCACGGGTGGCCGTCTGTCAGGTGGCCCGCGCCCGGTGGGCGACCCTGGAGGGGGTGGCGACGATCAACGAGGACCCGGCGGCGGTGGCCGATGCGGTGGCCCGTTACGCGGAGCGGTACCAACGGCAGCCGAAGCCGAACCCCGATCGTGTCGTCATCGAGATCGCCCTCACCCGTGCCATGGGCCGCGCCTGACCTCTCGTCCGGGTGACGCGCCCCTTTCCGGAGCCCCGAACCCCTCCCCGGACGGGCGTGCCGGGTCACCGGGCTCCCGACCCGCCGCCGGCTCCGGGCCCGTCCGTGCCGAGGTC
>NZ_VKHT01001628.1 GCF_014141535.1 Streptomyces alkaliphilus
CCGCCCCGTGGCTCGCCCCGGCCGCGGCGGCCGCGGGGGGTGTGCTGCTGGTTCTCGCCGCGTTGCTCTTCCGCCGGGTCAGGCCCGTGGCGTCCCCGCCCCCGTGAGCACCGTCGCGGCGGCCCGCGCGGCCGCCTCGACGACCGTTATGCCCTCCTCCCGGCCGGCATGACCGTCGGAGAGGACCACCATCAGGATCGGCCGGCCGTCCACCGTCACCCGCCCGATGCTGTTGATGTCCCACAGCCGGGTGTGGCTGCGCGGCAGCCAGCCGTTCTTCAGGCGCGTCCCGCCGGGCCCCGCCGAGGTCCCGGCGGTCCCGCCCGGGGACGCCGTGATGGGGGGGTCGGTCGTCTCCGGGAGTTCCCCGGCGGCCACGAACCCCGCCATCGTGCCCTCACCGGCCCCCGTGGGGACGCCCGCCGGGTGCGGGGCGGCGGCCGATATCCCCCAGCGCTGCCCTTCGGCCACCTCGCCCATCAACTCCTGCACCACGGCACGGGAGGCGGGCGTCAGGGGCCCCGAGGAACCGAAGACGATCTCCAACAGGCGCAGTTGGTCGTCCCCCGTGGTCCGGGTCAGCCCCCAGTGCCCACCTTCGCCC
>NZ_VKHT01001629.1 GCF_014141535.1 Streptomyces alkaliphilus
GGTGGCGACCACGGGCACACGAAACCGCTCCCCGGCAGGCGCGGCCGGGGAGCGGGCCGCCCGGTGGGGCCGGGGCGCCGTCGCCCAAGCCCCGGCTCAGCCGAGGAATCCGCCGTTGACGATGCCCATGTACAGGCCGAAACCGGCCCCGCCCATCCCGATGACGAGCAGGAAGCGCTCACCGGTGGTCGCGGAGACCATCTGTCCCCAGCCGCCCACCAGGACGCCGATCAGACCGGCCCAGGACGCGAGGGCGTGGAGGCCGGTGAAGAAACCGGAGACGGCGGCGACGACCCCCAGGGCGATCGTCACGAACGCCAGGGCGTTCTCCCGTGGATGGGCGCGGCCGTCGGTGTTGAGCAGGGACAACGCGCTGCGCGGGGCGTGGGCCATGACGCACCTCCTGGCGTGTGCCGGTACCCCCGAGTGTGGCGGCTTCTGCCCGGATTTCAACCGGAGGGCCGTGACGGGTAGGGTGTGGTGTCCGCATCGTGTCGGTGTTCGCCCGACGCCCCCGGTCGCCGCGCGCCCCGGCCTCGGTCCGATCCCCGATCGGTCCCCGGAGCCCGACCCGCCGGTGTCCCGGCCCCGTCTGTTCCCGCC
>NZ_VKHT01000163.1 GCF_014141535.1 Streptomyces alkaliphilus
GTCAGATGTTGATAACAGACAGACCCCACCGACGTCATCGAGAACGCCGGGGAGCCCGAGGCGATCGACGGCAGCTACATCGTCATGCTCGACGACGCCCTGGAGGCCGACTCCCCGGCCGCCGGGGAACTCGCCGACCGGTACGGCGTGGAGATCACCAGTGCCTGGGACGCCGTCCTCAACGGCATCGCCGTCGAGGCCACCGAGGCACAGGCCCTGGAACTGGCCGCCGACCCGCTGGTCGACAAGGTCCTGCAGGACGAGACGGTCTCGCTGTTCACCGAGACACAGACCAACCCGCCCTCCTGGGGCCTGGACCGCATCGACCAGCCGGCCCTCCCCCTGGACAACTCCTACACCTACCCCGCCCACGCCGGTGAGGGCGTGACCGTCTACATCCTCGACACCGGCATCCGCTACACCCACACCGACTTCGGCGGCCGGGCGACCCCCGGCTTCGACGCCTTCGGCGGCAACGGCTCCGACGGCAACGGCCACGGCACCCACGTCGCCGGCACCGCCGCGGGCACCGCCCACGGCGTCGCGAAGAAGGCCGACCTCGTCTCGGTGAAGGTCCTCAACAACTCCGGCTCCGGCACCATCCAGGGCGTCATCGACGGCATCAACTGGGTGACCGCCAACGCCTCCGGCCCCTCGGTCGCCAACATGAGCCTGGGCGGCGGCGCCAACGCGGCCCTCGACCAGGCCGTCCGCGACTCCATCGCCTCCGGCGTCACCTACGTCGTCGCCGCCGGCAACAGCAACAACGACGCCCGCAACTCCTCCCCCGCCCGGGTCGCCGAGGCCATCACGGTGGCGTCGAGCACCAGCTCCGACACCCGCGCCGCGTCCTCCAGCTACGGACCGGTCGTCGACCTCTTCGCCCCCGGCCAGGGCATCACCGCCCCCTGGCACACCGGCGACAACGCCACCAACACCATCTCCGGCACCTCGATGGCCTCCCCGCACGTCGCCGGCGCCGCCGCCCTCGTCCTCGGCGAGACCCCCGGCGCCTCCCCCTCGCAGGTGTGGGACACCCTCGACTCCCTCACCGTGCCCGGCGTCATCGGCAACCCCGGCAGCGGCACACCGAACAAGCTGCTCCAGGTTCCCGGCGGGGGCGGCTCCGACGGGCGACCCACCGCCGCGATCTCCCACAGCTGCGACGACACGACCCTGACCTGCGTGTTCGACGGCAACGGCTCCACCTCCCCCACCGGTTCGATCACCGGCTGGGCCTGGAACCTCGGTGACGGCGCCGACGGAACGGGCGCCGTCACCGAGCACACCTACGCCTCCGACGGCCGGTACACGGTCACCCTGACCGTCACCGACTCCACCGGCGGCACCGCCTCCACCTCGGTGACCGTGAACGTCGGCGCCCCCTCGCAGCAGGGGCCCACCGCCCGGATCACCGGCACCTGCACCAACTACCTGTTCTTCCACCTGTGCTCGCTCAGCGGCACCGGCTCCACCGCCGGTGACAGCCCGATCTCCGGCTACCGCTGGAACCTCGGGGACGGCTCCACCGCCAACGGCGCGACCGTCAGCCACATCTACACCCGGGGCACCTGGACCATCACCCTGACCGTCACCGACGGCAACGGCCTGAGCGACACCGCCACGGCGACCCTCACCATCCCGTAACCCCGGGCCCCGGGCCCACCCACCGGGTGCCCGCCGACCGACCCCGCGCGGGGGAACGGCGGGCACCCCACCGACCACAACGGAGCACCCCCCACACGGGTCGGGCACGGCAGCCGGCCGTGCCCGACCCGCTCCGGGGCCGCGCCTTCGGCCGCCGGGGCGGGGCTCAGCCCTCCCGGTGCACCTTCTCGTTCGACGCCTGCGCCCTCGGCCGCACCACCAGCAGGTCCACGTTCACGTGCGGCGGCCGGGTCACCGCCCAGCCGATGGTGTCCGCCACGTCCTCCGCCGTCAGCGGGTTCGCCACCCCCCGGTACACCTTCTCCGCCCGCTCCGCGTCCCCCCGGAACCGGGTCAGCGAGAACTCCTCCGTGCGCACCATCCCCGGCGCGATCTCGATCACCCGCACCGGCTCCGCCACGATCTCCAGCCGCAGCGTCCGCGCCAGCACGTGCTGGGCGTGCTTGGCCGCCACGTATCCCGCGCCGCCCTCGTAGGGGGCGTGCCCGGCGGTGGAGGTGACCACCACCACCGTGCCGTCGCCCGAGGCGATCAACGCCGGCAGCAGCGCCCGGGTCAGGTGCAGCGTGCCCAGCACGTTCACCTCGTACATCGCCCGCCAGTCCGCCGGGTCGCCGGAGGCCACCGGGTCCAGCCCGAAGGCCCCGCCCGCGTTGTTCACCAGCACCCGGCACTCCCCGCCCAGGTGCTCGGCGAAGGCGTCCACCGCCGCCCCGTCGGTGACGTCCAGCGGGTACGCCTCGGCCTCGCCGCCGGCCTCCCGCACCTCCTCGGCCAGGGCCTCGATCCGGTCGGCGCGGCGGGCGGCCTCCACGGCCCAGTAGGTGAGGATCACGTCCGCGCCGGCCCGCTTGAAGCACACCAGCGTCTCGTCGATCGCCCGTTCCCGCTCGATCCATCCCTTCTCCGCGGCCGCCTCGACCATCGCGTACTCCCCGGAGATCTGGTACGCCGCCACCGGCACCGCCACCTCGTCGGCCACCCGCCGCAGCACGTCCAGGTAGGGCAGGCCGGGCTTGACCATGACCATGTCGGCGCCCTCGGCGAGGTCCTGCGACAGTTCGCGCATCGCCTCCCGGCCGTTGGCCGGATCCTGCTGGTAGGTCATCCGGTCGCCGGTCAGCCCCGACTCCACCGCCTCCCGGAACGGGCCGTAGAAGGCGGAGGTGTACTTGGCCGTGTACGCGAGCAGGGCGACGTCCCGGTGGCCCGCGGCGTCCAGGGCGCGGCGGACGTGCCCGATCTGGCCGTCCATCATGCCGCTGGGGCCCAGGACGTGCGCGCCGGCCTCCGCCTGCACCACCGCCATCTCGGCGTAACGGGCCAGGGTCGCGTCGTTGTCCACCCGGCCCCGTTCGTCCAGCAGACCGCAGTGGCCGTGGTCGGTGGTCTCGTCCAGGCACAGGTCGGACATCACCACCAGGGCGTCGCCGACCTCCTCGCGAACCACCCCCAGCGCCACCTGGAGGATGCCCCCGGGGTCGGTGGCGGCCGTGCCCACCGCGTCCTTGACCTCGGGCACGCCGAACAGCATGATCCCCGCCACCCCGGCATCGGCCGCCTCGGCCGCGGCCCGCCGCAGCGAGTCGAGGGTGTGCTGGACGACGCCGGGCATCGAGGAGATCGGCGCGGGCTCCGCGATGCCCTCCCGCACGAAGGCGGGCAGCACCAGATCGGCCGGGTGGACGCGGTGCTCGGCGGTCATGCGGCGCATCGCCGCGGTGGTGCGCAGCCGGCGCGGGCGGACGTCCGGGAAGGCTCCGTGGGAAAACACCTGTCTCGATCTCCTGCGCTGCGGGACGGGGGCCGCGGGGCACCTTCCCGGCACCGGGAAGAGGCCTGCGACCCACCGGCCGCTCGGATACCGGCCGGCGCCCGAACGGTAACCCGGGGCGCCCCGCCCGCCCGCCGACCCCCGGTGCCGCGACGGCCGCGGGCCCCGGGCGGCCCCCGGGAAGGGGGACACCCGGGACCCGCGGATCACACCGTGCGCCGGAGTCGTCCGGCGTCGGCTACGCGCCGCGCGGCCGGCGCCGCTGCGGCCGCTTCTCGCTCGGCCGCTTGAGCACCTCCCCGGCCGCCAGCGCCGCCGCCCGCCGCTTGGCGCCGAACTCGGCCAGTGCCTCCGCCAGCCGGTGGACCGACGGCTCGGGGGCCATCACGTCCACCCGCAGGCCGTGCTCCTCGGCGGTGCGCGCCGTGGCCGGACCGATGCAGGCGATCACCGTGACGTTGTGCGGCTTGCCCGCGATGCCCACCAGGTTCCGCACCGTGGAGGAGGAGGTGAAGAGCACCGCGTCGAAGCCACCGCTCTTGATGGCCTCGCGGGTGGGCGCCGGCGGCGGCGAGGCGCGCACCGTCCGGTAGGCGGTGACGTCGTCCACCTCCCAGCCCAACTCCACCAGGCCCGCCGACAGCGTCTCGGTGGCGATGTCGGCACGCGGCAACAGCACCCGGTCGATCGGGTCGAAGACCGGGTCGTAGGGCGGCCAGTCCTCCAGCAGCCCGGCGGCGGACTGCTCCCCGCCCGGCACCAGATCCGGCCGCACGCCGAACTCGATCAGCGAGCGCGCGGTCTGGTCGCCGACCGCCGCCACCTTGATCCCGGCGAAGGCGCGGGCGTCCAGCCCGTACTCCTCGAACTTCTCCCGCACCGCCCGGACGGCGTTGACCGAGGTGAAGGCGATCCACTCGTAACGGCCGGTCACCAACCCCTTGATCGCCCGGTCCATCTGCTGGGGTGTGCGCGGCGGCTCCACGGCGATGGTCGGCACCTCGCTGGGCACCGCGCCGTAGGAGCGCAGCTGCTCCGAGAGGGAGGCGGCCTGTTCCTTGGTGCGCGGCACCAGGATCCGCCAGCCGAACAGCGGCTTGGACTCGAACCAGGCCAACTGGTCGCGCTCCTCGGGGGTGCCGCGGTCGCCGACCACCGCTATCACCGACCGGTCGCCGTCGAGGGGCGCCGGCAGCACCTTCGCCTGCTTGAGGGTGCGCTCGATGGTGCCCAGCGTCGCGGTCCAGGTGCGCTGCCGGGTGGTGGTGCCGGCCACCGTCACCGACAGCGGGGTGTCCGGCTTGCGGCCCGAGCCGATCAGTCGGGTGGCGGTGGCGCCGATCTCCAGCAGGGAGGTGCCGATGACGACGGTGGCGTCACTGCCTCCGATCTCTCCCCAACATCGCTCGTCCGCGGTGCGGGCGTCGATGATCCGCACGTCGGTGCCGGCGTTGTCGCGCAGCGGGACCCCCGCGTAGGCGGCGACGCCGACGGCCTCGGCGATCCCCGGCACCACCTCGAAGGTGATGCCCTCGGCGGCGCAGGCCAGCATCTCCCCGGTGGTGGAACCGTCCAGACCGGGGTCCCCGGCCACGGCACGCACCACCCGCTTGCCGCGGCGCGCGGCACGCATGACAAGATCTGCTGCGTCACCGACCCGCGAGGGCGCGTCGGAGGCGTCGTCGAGCGGATCGGCCACGGGTTGCAGGGGGGTCTCGGCGCCGTCCCGGACGTGCGCGCGGACCACCTCGTGGACCTCGGGGTCGGCGATCAGGACATCTGCCCTGGCGAGCGCCTCGACGGCTCGCAGGGTGAGCAGGCCCGGATCACCGGGCCCGGCCCCGAGGAAGGTGACATGCCCGTCGGACATCCCGCCGCCCGCCGGACGGATGTGCGCGGCGGGGTGCGGAACGGCGGGCTGCGGTTGTGCGGTGGTGGGGCTCACTGTGCTCGCTCCCCCATCAGACCGGCCGCACCCTTGGCGAGCATCTCGGCGGCGAGGTCGCGCCCCATGCGATCGGCACGGGCGGTCGCCTCTCCGTCGGACGCCGGTACGGGACCGGTGGTGGACAGCTGCATCGACGTGGCTCCGTCGGTGGTGCCGACGGCGCCCCGCAGGTGCAGGACGGTGGTACCCGGTTCGTCCTCCCGGTGGTCGGCGAGCGCGGCGACGGGCGCGCTGCATCCGGCCTCCAGTGCGGAGAGCAGGGCTCGCTCGGCGGTCACGGCGATCCGCGTGGGCGGGTCGTCCAGTCGGCCGAGCTCGGCGACGAGGTCGTCACGGGACGCGACGCACTCGACCGCCAGTGCCCCCTGGCCGGGGGCGGGCAGGACGGTGTCGGGATCGAGGAGGTCGGTGATCGCTTCCTCCGAGCCGACCCGGTGGAGTCCGGCGGAGGCGAGCACGACCGCGTCGAGCTCGCCGGCACGGACGTACCCGATCCGGGTGTCGACATTCCCCCGGATGGGAACCGTTGTGATCTCGCAACCCAGGGAGCGCGCATGTACGTGCAATTGGGACATGCGCCGGGGTGAACCGGTGCCCACGCGCGCCGGTCGGCCGGAGCCGTCGGCGGCACCGGCACGCAGCAGCGCCTCCAGGGTCAGGCCGTCCCGGGCCACCAGCGCGTCCCGGGGGTCGGCACGCCCCGGCACGGCCGCCAGCGCCAGCTCCGGCGGCTGGGCGGTGGGCAGGTCCTTGAGGGAGTGCACGGCGAGGTCGATCCGGCCCGCGAGCAGTTCGTCGCGCAGCGCGGAGACGAAGACGCCGGTGCCGCCGATGGCGGTCAGGTGCTCTCGGGATATGTCGCCGGTCGTGACGACCTCGACCAGCTCCACCGAACGTCCGGTGAGCCGCCGGATCCGTTCGGCGACCTGCCCGGACTGGGCCATGGCGAGTTTGCTGCGCCGGGTCCCTAGTCTGAGGGCTCTCATGGCCGCTCCTGTTCCGGGGTGGGGTGATCGGGGGGGTGCCCGGTGTTCGTCGCCCACCGGGGGGTGCCGTTCCGGCTGTTGCCGACGGGCTCGAGGGGACCGACGGGAACCGGCGCGGGTTGCCGCGCGTCCGGTGTCCCGGAGTGGGTGCGCGGAGGCGCGACGGCCGCCGAGCCGTCCGGGTCGGGCCGCCGCACCGCGGCGGCGGTTCGGGGGTCCAGGTCGAACAGCTCCCGCAGGGCGGCGGCGTAGTCCGCGCCGCCCGGCTCCCCGGCGAGTTCCTTGACCCGAACAGTGGGAGCGTGCAGCAACTTGTCCACCACCCGGCGCACGGCGCGCGCCACCTCGGCGCGCTCCTTGTCGTCCAGGCCCGGCAGCCTGCCCTCCAGTCGGGCCAGCTCCGCGGCGACCACGCCGGAGGCCATGGCGCGCAGGGCGACCACGGTCGGGGTGATGGCGGCGGCGCGCTGGACGGCGCCGAACTCCTCCACCTCCTCGACCACGATCCGGCGGACGGTGTCCACGTCGGCTGCCATGGGGGCGTCGGCGGAGGCCACCGCCAGGGACTCGATGTCCACGAGGCGGGCGCCGGCCACCCCGTGGGCGGCGGCGTCCACGTCCCGGGGCATGGCGAGGTCCAGC
>NZ_VKHT01001630.1 GCF_014141535.1 Streptomyces alkaliphilus
CTCCACCTGGGCGGGGGAGCGTTGACCCTGCCGCGCTGGTTGCAGCACCTGCGACCGGGCTCCCGACAACTGGTGGTCGAGCACGACGCGGCTCTGGCCGCCCTGGTGGTCGAACACCTGCCGCTCCCGCCGGGCGCGCCCATCCGGATCCGGGTCGCCGATGCCCGTGACGCGTTGGAGGAGGTGCCGGAGAACGGTGTGGACGTGGTGGTCGCCGACGTGTGGGCGGGGAACCGGATCCCCGCTCGGTGCACCACCATCGGATTCTCCCTGGCCGCCGCGCGGGCCGTGCGGCCGACCGGCGTGCACGTCGTCAACCTGGCCGATGCCGCCCCCCTGAACTTCGTGCGTTCCCAACTCGCCGCGATGCGCGAGGCGTTCGCCCACCTGTACGTGATCGTCGAACCGGCTGTGCTGCGGGGGCGTCGTTACGGCAACGTCGTGGTGGCCGCCTCGCACCGCCCCCTGGATTTGTCGGAACCGGCCCGGCGTGTCGCCGCCGATCCCTTCCCGGCCCGGGTGGTGCTCGGGGAGGAGGTCGACCGGCTGATCGGGGACGCCCGCCCACCGGCGGAGAAGGACGCGGCGCCCTCGCCGGCCC
>NZ_VKHT01001631.1 GCF_014141535.1 Streptomyces alkaliphilus
GGCAGGGGGCGGGCACGGGCGCCGGTGGCGATCACCAGACCGTCCCACGGCAGTTCCCCGCCGTCGGCGAGGGTCACGGTGCGGGCGACGGGATCGAGCCGGACGGCCGGAGTGCCGAAGCGGTGTTCCACCCCGGGGACGTCGGTGAGCGGGAGGGTGGTGTCCGGGGCGTTCCCCTCGGCCGTGAGGGCCCGTTTGGACAACGGGGGGCGATCGTAGGGCGGATGCGGCTCGTCGCCGACCAGGGTGAGGTCCCCGTCGAAGCCCTCCTCCCGCAGGGTCCGCGCGGCGTGCAGGCCGGCGAGGGAGGCCCCGACGACCACCACCCGTCGGGGCGCCCTCACGGCGCGGCCGGGGAGACGGTGATGGCACGCACGGGACAGAGGGCGGCGGCCCTCCCGACCGCCTCACGGGAGGCGTCGTCCGGGTTCGGCTCGTACACCAGGGTGTCCGCGTCGTCGAACGAGAAGACGCCGGGCGCCGCGAAGACGCACTGGCCGTGGCTCTCGCAGAGGTTCATGTCCACGACGATCTTCATGAGGGGCTCCGTGATCGTGGGTGCGGTGGTCCGGGGCCGCGGTGGGGGGCGCGGCCCCGGAC
>NZ_VKHT01001632.1 GCF_014141535.1 Streptomyces alkaliphilus
CAGGGACGGGGGTCTGCTGGTGCCCTTCGACTCCGCCGCCGGCACGATCGCCGATCTGGCCGACGAGTTGGGGGCGGAACTGCTGGTGGTGACCGGAATGGGGCTGGGCACGATCAACGCCACCGCCTTGACGGTGGAGGCGATCCGGCGCCGGGGGCTGACGCCGCGGGGCCTGGTGTGGGGGTCGGTGCCCCGCGAACCCGACCTGGCGGAGCGCACGAATCGTGAGGACATGGCGCGCTGGGTGGGAGTGCCCGTGGTGGGTGGCGTCCCCGAGGGCGCCGCCCTGTTGCCGCCCGCGCGTTTCGCGACCGAGGCCCCGGGCTGGTTCACCCCCCGGGTGCTGCCGGAGGGATGACACGGGCGGCCGCTCCGCACGGGTGGAGGTCCGGCCGGTCCGGTCCGGTCCGAAGTGCCTGCTCTCGCCATCGGGCCGGCGGGGTCCCGGGGGCGCTTCGGACCGGACCCGCCACGCGGGGGTCTGGCTGAGCAAGCGCTTGGTAAGGCATGATGCGGGCACGGTCCGACCGTTTCGGCCCCCGTCCATCCGTCTCCCAGCCGGTGAAGGAGGAACCGCCATGCCCCCGGCGACCCCGACC
>NZ_VKHT01001633.1 GCF_014141535.1 Streptomyces alkaliphilus
GCCCCGACCCACCGCCTTCCCGGGCGGTGGGTCGGGGCCGTTCCACCGGGCCGGACCGCGTCCGGTGCCGGGGCGGGCGCGACTCAGGGGTGCACGCGCGCGGGGATGTGGGTGACCTCCTCGATCTCGCGTTCGGCCTTGTGGCGGAGTTGGGCGGAGAGGTCGCCCAGCAGGCGTGCCGCCGCGATCTCCTCGCCCACCCGTGGCTGATCCGGGTCGTCGGGGTGCCGGTCGGCGTGACCCCGGGCGCGCAGTTCCGTGCCGTCCGGCAGCCGCAACAGGGCGACGGCACGGGTCTCGGAGCCGATCTCCCGGAATTCCAGTTCGATGTGCCAGCCGGTCACGGTCCGCACCGCGTCGGTCTGGGGGGCATGCTCCACGATCGTCACCTCCGGAGGGTCCCGGGCACCGGGCGGGCCACGCCCGCGCCCCGGGGCCGATCGTTCGTCATCGGTCCCGGGCCGTGTGGACGGAGCCGGTGCACGACCCGGGGATTCATCCGCTTCTCGGATGTTTCGTCCATTCCAGGGTGCACCCGATCACCCCCACCCCACAATCGCGCCCGCTCCGGACCCCGGCGCGATTGTGGGGTGGGGG
>NZ_VKHT01001634.1 GCF_014141535.1 Streptomyces alkaliphilus
GGGGTGGGTGGGGCCGCCGGCGGGATTGCGCAGGGAGAGCGCGTCGTACCGCACGTGGCCGGTGCCGGTGTACCGGGTGAAGTCGCCGGTGGTGGTGTCGGTGACGTGCCAGTGGCCGTCCACCCGGGTGACGGCGGTGTTCGGCACCGGGGCGCCGAGGTCGGTGTGGGCGATGGCGCCGGGTGCGGTGCCGGTGGCGTTCGGCGGGGTGAACAGGTGCGTTCCGGTGGGTGCCCCGTCGGCGCCGCGCAGGGTGATCGCGTCGTGGATGTGCCGGCCGTTGCCGTCGACCACCAGGTGGTGTCCGCCGGCGTCGATCCGCGTGACGCCCGGGCCCATGGCGGTCTGGGACGTGATGGTGCCCTGTGGGGAGGTGAGTGTCGGCACGGGGGCGCCGTCGCCCCGAAGCAGGCCGAGGTTTCCGTCGGGGGTGGTGGTGAGGTAGTGGCCGGCCAGCGGGTGGACGGGGCCGCCGGCGGGGTTGTGCAGGTTGAGCGCGTGGTACTCCGGGGCGCCGGTGTCGGTGTGGCGGGTGAAGTTGCCGGTGGTGGTGTCGGTGACGTGCCAGTGGCCGTCCACCCGGGTGACGGCGGTG
>NZ_VKHT01001635.1 GCF_014141535.1 Streptomyces alkaliphilus
CCGGTGGGGCGCCCGCGGCGCGCGGGGGATCGGCGCTCGGCCGAGGAACCCGCCCGACCGGCCGGGACCCGCGGTGGGTGCCGCGGGTCCGGGCCGGACCGGGAGACGGGGACGTCAGGCGTTGACGCAGACGTTCCCGAAGGCGGGGTTCAGGACACCGACGATGTCGATGGTGTTGCCGCACACGTTCACGGGGATGTGGATCGGCACCTGGATGACGTTGCCGGAGAGGACGCCGGGGGAACCGACGGCGGCACCCTGGGCCTCGCTGTCGGCGACGGCGGTGCCGGCGGTCCCCAGGACGGCGATCCCGGCGGCGGCCGCGAAGGCGGCGGACTTGGCCATGCGAGACATGTGGTCTCCCTGTCTTGACGGAGTGTTCAGCATTTTTACGGGCTTCGGGTTTCCCCGATCGGTCCTCGCGGACCTGTGCCGACTAACGAGGCCGACACATGGATGTTTCGGGTCCGAAGTCCCGAATGGTGGCTGAACCTCCGCACTTTCACCCGTTCGGCGGAGCGGGATCACCCCTCGGGAGGGGAATAGGGGGATGTCCCAACGACCTCCTCGCGTCCTTTCCGTGACACCCGCGCCC
>NZ_VKHT01001636.1 GCF_014141535.1 Streptomyces alkaliphilus
CCCCGTCCCCATCCCGAGGAGAACCGTTGTCCCCCTGGTTGGTGTTGTCCCTCGCCGTCGTCACCACCTGCGGTCTGGTCCTGTTGGTCGGTTGGTGGCACGGCCGGCGGCACGGCGCGGAGGAGCCCGCCGAGACCCCCGCCGTGATCGACTACATGATCATGATGATCGGCGTGGTGTACGCCATCGTCCTCGGTCTGGCGATCGCCGGCGTCTGGGAGGAACGCAGTGCCGCCGAGGACTGGGTGCGTCAGGAGGCCCAGGCCCTGCACGAGGTCGGGACGCGGGCCGCCGCGCTTCCCGACGAGGTCCGGGACCGGGTCCGGGAGGACGTGGACGCCTACGTGCGGCACACCGTGGAGGAGGAGTGGGATCACATGATCCGGGAGGAGGAGCTGACCGAGCGGGGCGACCTCCTGCTGGAACGGTTGCGGGAGGGAGTCCGTGTCCACCAACCGCAGGACCCGGTCGGCCTCCAGGAGCGTGCCGCGATGACGGACCGTCTCGCCGCGGTCTCCGAGGCGCGCACCGCTCGGGCGCAGAGCGCCGAGTCGACCATGCCCGCCGTGGTGTGGGTGGGTCTGGTGGTCGGG
>NZ_VKHT01001637.1 GCF_014141535.1 Streptomyces alkaliphilus
CCCCCACAGTCGACGGCCCGCGTCGGGCTCCCCACCGGCCGCCCGGGCCACCCGCGGGTACAACTCGGCCCATCGGTCCAGTCCGGGGGGACGCGGCCACCAGGTCATCGCGGCGTAGTCGGCGTCGCGAACCGCCACCACCCCACCGGGCCCGCACAGCCGGAGCATGGCGCGCAGCGCGCCCACCGGGTCGGCGAGGTGTTGCAACACCTGATGGGCGTGCACCACGTCGAAGCCCGTGGAGGGGCCGATCCCCTCCGGGTCGGTGATGTCGCCGGTCATGAACCGCGCGTTCCCGCTCGCGGCGCCCCGCGCCGTCGCCTCCCGGCGGGCGACCTCCACCACCTCGGGGGCCGGGTCGATGCCCACGACCGTGCCGGGAGCGACCCGTTCGGCCAGGTCGAGGGTGATGGTGCCCGGGCCGCACCCCACGTCCAGCAGGGTCATCCCGGGACGCAGGTGGGGCAGCAGGTACGCCGCGGAGTTCCCGGCCGTCCGCCACCGGTGCGAGCGCAGTACCGAGGCGTGGTGGCCGTGGGCGTAAACCGCCCCGGGCGCCCCGGGGGACGATGGCGCGGAGCCCGTGGG
>NZ_VKHT01001638.1 GCF_014141535.1 Streptomyces alkaliphilus
CTCCCGCCCCACCGACCCGCGCGCCCTGGCCCGCGAGATCCTCACCGCCGCCGGCGCCACCGGCTACACCCCCAAGGAACTGCACGCCGCCCTCGGGGAAGCGCTGGGCGAGCGGGGCGAGGAGGAGCTGCTGCCCGCACCCCGCACCGTCGCCGGATGGCTCACCAAATGGGAGGGCGAGGGCACCGCCGCGGCCGACCGCACCGGCCAGTACACCGTCTACACCATCGCCACCGACAAGGAGAGCACCAAGTGACCTGGATCCCCGAGGAGGAGATCGAACAACTGGAGGCCGAACGCCACCGCTACGCGGCCACGTTCTCCCACACCGACCCGAACGACACCGTCACCCGCGCCCACCTCCAACACGAGATGGACTGGCGCACCCGCCGCATCCAACAGCTCCAGGAGCAGCGGCCCCTGGGCTGGGGCGCGCGCCTCGCCCTGCGCGGCGCCGCCCTGGCCGCCGCCTGGGCCGCCTGGCAGGTCGACCCCCTGTGGGCCACCATCACCCTCGGATTGTTGGCCGCATTCCTCGCGTTCCTCAGCCTCGGCTGAACCCCCACCCCGTCCCTCACAACCACGGAG
>NZ_VKHT01001639.1 GCF_014141535.1 Streptomyces alkaliphilus
GGCCTCACCCCTCCTCCGGGTCCCCCTTGGTGAAGCTGAGTCGCTGCACCTCTCCCGGACCGCCGACATCCGGGATGTGGCGACCGTTGACGTACAGCTCGATCGCACCGGCGTTCCCGGTGATCAGGTCGATCCGTTCCTCGTCGGTGAAGGTCTCGGAGTCACCGTCCTCCAGCTCGCCCTCGAAGAGCTGCTGGCCGTTGACGTCGCGCACCGAGACCCAGCTGCGGCCGGAGGCGACGACGCGGACGGTCACCCGGTCCGCGGGGGCGCCGGCGACCGCTTCGTCGGCGGCCTCGTCACCCGGGGCGTCCGCTCCGGCGGCCTCCTCGTCCGGGGCGTCGGTCGCGGGTCCGGCGGAGTCCCCGGCCCCCGGCTCGTCGTCCGGGTCCCGCTCCGCTCCGGCGTCGGTGTCCTCACCGGCGGCCTCGGGGGTTCCGCCGGCGCGCTCGTCGCCGTTGAGGGCGTTGAAGCCGACGAAGCCGACCACGGCCACGATCGCCGCGACCATGGCCGCCGTCCAGTTGGGACGGCGCGGCTCGGGACGGATGCGCTCCGCCTCGAAGACCGGGGCGGCCGGGGGC
>NZ_VKHT01000164.1 GCF_014141535.1 Streptomyces alkaliphilus
CCCCTCCACGGCCGCCCACGGGTCACCCTCCTCGCCCAACGCGCGCTCGGCCCGCTCGGTGAGCCGCCGGGTCTCCTCCCCGACGATGTGCCGGATCAGTGAACCCTTCGTGGGGAAGCGGCGGTACACCGTCCCCACTCCCACCCGGGCCCTCCGCGCGATTTCCTCGATCGGGGCCTCGTACCCCAACTCGCCGAAGACGTCCCGGGCGGCGCTGACGACGTGGTGGAGGTTGCGGCGGGCGTCGGTGCGCAACACCCCGCCCCCCGCGACAGCCGGGAGCGGCTCCACCCCGGCGACCGCCGGGGCCTGCCCGTCGGCGGACGATCGGTCGACCGTCGCCACGGCCGACCCCGCGGCCCCGGGACCGCTCCCGGGGCCGCGCCGAACAGCGGGAACACCTCCATCGGCCGCCCCGGCCGGGCGCACACCCGGCTCGGGGAGACCCCGGTGGACGGCCTCCCGATGGAAACGCTGAGAACGCATGACTTCCCCCGTCATCCCGCGCGGCTCCCCCCGGAGTCCGCGCGTCGTACCCACCCGGGCACGGACATCCACCGTGCCCAACATTTCCCGACGATAGTTGAGGTCCCGGGCACCGAGTAAGGGTTCGAATCAGGAGGTATGACGCCCGATCGGCGGAGGCCCTCGTCCCCACGTGTGGACAAACCACCGCTTCCGGGTGCCTCATGGAAGGGTGACCAAGGAACCCACGCGCGTCCTCATCGTCGGAGGCGGCTGCGTCGGCCTGTACACCGCGCTGCGGCTGCGCAGGAAGCTGCGGCGCGAGCTGGCACGCGGCACCGTCGAGGTCGTCGTCGTCAGCCCGGAACCGTACATGACCTACCAGCCCTTCCTCCCCGAGGCGGCGGCGGGCAACCTGTCGCCCCGGCACGTGGTGGTCCCGTTGCGCCGGGTCCTGCGCGGCTGTCGTTTCATCCCGGGCGAACTGGTGTCGTTGGACCGAGAGGCCCGCACCGCCGAGATCCGCACGCCCGCCACCAACGGGAGCGAGGAGCCGCCGCTCACCCTGAGCTGGGACGAACTCGTCCTGGGCGTCGGCTCGATCTCCCGCACCCTCCCCGTGCCGGGCCTCGCCGAATACGGCATCGGCTTCAAGACCGTCGAGGAGGCCATCGGCCTGCGCAACCACGTGCTCGAACAACTCGACATCGCCTCCTCCACCCGCGACCCCCGGGTCCGCGACGCCGCCCTCACCTTCGTCTTCGTCGGCGGCGGCTACGCGGGTGTCGAGGCGCTGGCCGAACTGGAGGACATGGCCCGCTACGCCTGCCGCTACTACCCCGGCATCTCTCCGGAGGAGACCAAGTGGATCCTGGTCGAGGCGACCGGGCGGATCCTCCCCGAGGTGGGTCTGCGGATGGGTGAGTACGCCGTGCGCGAGCTGCGCGGACGCAACATCGACATCCGCCTCGACACCCGCCTGGAATCCGTCACCGACCGGGTCGCGGTGCTCAGCGACGGCTCCCGCTACCCCACCCGCACCCTGGTGTGGACGGCAGGCGTCAAGCCCAACCCCGTGCTCGCCGCCTGTGACCTGCCGCTGGACGGGCGCGGCCGGGTGCGCTGCACCCCCGAACTGCTGGTGGAGGGCGAGGAGCACATCTGGTCCGCCGGGGACGCCGCCGCCGTACCCGACCTGTCCGCCGACGACCCCGCCCCCGGCGGCGGCCTGCCGAACTGCGCGCCCAACGCCCAGCACGCCGTCCGCCAGGGCCGCCGGCTCGCCGACAACCTGGCGGCCCGGCTGCGCGGGCGCGCCCCCACCCCCTACTGCCACGCGCACGTCGGCTCGGTCGCCTCCCTGGGCCTGCACAAGGGCGTCGCCCGGGTCTACGGACGCCGGCTGAAGGGCTTTCCCGCCTGGTTCATGCACCGCACGTACCACCTCAGTCGGGTGCCCACCCTCAACCGCAAGGCGCGGGTGGTCGCCGAATGGTCGCTCTCCGCCCTCTTCAAGCGGGAAGTGGTCTCCCTCGGCTCTCTGGAACACCCCCGCGCCGAGTTCGAACTGGCCGCCGGTGGCGGTGAACCCGGGCGCGAGGAAAGGTAATCCGGTCCATCGGCCGGGGGCGGATCCGCCCCCGGCCGGTTCCGTGGAACGAGCCGGTCGGGGCCGGCGCGCATTTCCGGCCCCCCGTTGGGGAACACACCATCCACACATCGACGCCGGGACCCCCACCGGGACGCCTCCTCGAACGCACCGGCCGGGGACAGGGCGCGTCCCGGGCCCTCCGGCGGGCCTGCGGGGAGTTGTCCGGATGCCCACGGGCGTCGGGACGCCGTCCGGGCCGTGCCCTACCCTCGGTGGCACGTCCCCGGGGCCGACCCCGGCATCCCGGTCGTCCCGGCGCGCCCCGCACCACCCGACCGGAAGCCGCCCGGACCCCGGCCGGGGTCCGGCCGGCCCCATCACCTCGACCCCCACCGAACGGATCGGATCGGAACGCTGTGAACCTGACGCGCTGGGGCCTTCGCCTTCCCGGCCGGCAACGTCGCCCGGCCGCCCGCGCCGCCACCGCCGCGACCGATCCCTCCCCGGTGCCCGCCGCGCGCGGCCGCGCCGGTGGGTCCTCCGCCAAGGACGGCGGGGCCCCTACCGTCCCCGCGACCAACGGCACCGCCGTCCCCGTCGCCAACGGCGCGCTCCCGGCCCCGAGCCCGGCACCCGGGCTCGACACCGAAACCGTCCACGAACTCCTCGGCCGGGTGCCCGCCCCGGTCGCCGTCGTGCAGGGGCCCGACCACCGCGTCACCTACGTCAACGAGGCATACGCCGAGGTCTTCGGCGCCCGCCCCACCGGTGCCCCGGCCCGCGAGGCCCTGACCGAACTGGTGGACCTCGGTCTGCTGCCGCTGATGGACCAGGTGCGCAACTCCGGCACCCCGCGCACTCTCAAGACCCGCCGGGTCCCAGGTCCCGGGCGTGACGGCTTCTACACCTTCACCTGCACCCCGGTCGAGATGACGCCCCTCCCGCTCGCCACCGCGCCGGTGGGGGACGCCTCCACGGTTCCGGAGGCCCCACCCACTTCACCCGTGGGCGCGCGCGCCGCGGCACGCGCCGGGACGCGCCTCTCCGCGCGGGGTCGTTCCGGACGCGGGCGCACCGGCGCCGGCCGGGGACGCTCCCGGTCCACCGGGGTTCTCGTCTTCGCCGCCGACGTCACCGACCAGGTCGTCTCCGCCGAACGTCTCCGGGAGAGCGAGAGCCGCCAGCGCGCCGCCGCCGTCACCCTCCAGCGCAGCCTCCTGCCGCGAGAGCTCGAACAACCGGACGACCTGCGGGTCGCCGCCGTCTACCAGCCCGGCGGCACCGACGCCGCGGTCGGCGGCGACTGGTACGACGTCATCACCCTGGGCGCCGGCCGCACCGCCCTGGTCATCGGCGACGTGATGGGACGCGGCGTACGGGCCGCCGCCGTCATGGGACAACTGCGCACCGCCGTACGGGCCTACGCCCGCCTCGACCTGCCCCCGCACGAGGTGCTCCAGTTCCTCGACGAACTCGCCTCCGAGATCGACCCCCAACAGATCGCCACCTGTCTGTACGCGGTGCACGACCCGCACGAGGACACCATCGTCTACGCCTCCGCCGGGCACATCCCGATCGTGATCCGTCACCCCGACGGTCGGGTGGAGCGCGCCGAGGAGCCCACCGGCCCGCCCCTGGGCACCGGCGGCTGGCTGCACACCTCCGGCACCCTGGACTTCCCGCCCGGCTCCGCCGCGGTGCTGTGCACCGACGGCCTGGTCGAACGGCGCGACGCCGACATCGAGGACGGTCTGAACACCCTGCAGGACGCCCTCGCCGGCTCGGTGGACGACCCCCGCGTGGTCTGTGACCGCATGCTCCGTGCCATGGGCATCACCGAGCACCACGACGACGATGTCGCCGTCCTCGTCCTCATCCGCCCCGAACGCCCGCCGGCGGAGAGCGGCCTGGCCCGCGGCGCGGTGCTGGACCTGCACGGCGGCACCGAGGCCGCCGCCCGCGCCCGGGCCTTCGCCGACGGTGTCCTGGCGAGCTGGCGATTCCCCGACGATCTGCGCGAGGCGGGGGTCCTGGCGGCGAGCGAACTGGTCGCCAACTCCCTGGTGCACGGCCGCGCCCCGATGCGCCTGCGGCTGCGGCGCACCGACCGCCGGCTGATCGTCGAGGTCACCGACGGGGACGAGCACCTGCCGCGCCTGCGCCGGGCCAGGGAGGCGGACGAGCACGGACGCGGCATCTCGGTCATCGCCTCGCTGGCCGCCGACTGGGGCGCCCGACGGTTGCCGGAGGGCGGCAAATCGGTGTGGGCGGAGTTCGTCATCGAGCAGCCGTCGGAGGGCTGACCCCGGCCTTTCCGACGTCCTCCCGGGCTCAACCGGCGCCGACCGTCGCCCGCTCCCCGTCACCGACGGGCGCGGGGGCCGGTCCCGTCGAGGAGGCGGCGATGCCCCGCCCGAGGAACGGCCGGTCCTGCACGGCCGTCAGGTGACGGCCCAGCAGCAGCGCCAGCGCGCTCACCGCCATCGAGCAGACCACCATGATCGCCAGGTAGGCCCCGTACCACCCGGCGGCGGCCAGCAGTCCGCCGAAGGCCGGTCCCACCGCCAGCGCCAACTGCTTCACCAGCGCGAAGGCCGCGTTGTACCGACCGACCCGACCGGCCGGTGCCAGGTCGGCCACCAGCGGTGCCACGGTCGGGGACAACAGCGCCTCACCCAGGCCGAACAGCGCGTAGGTGGAGATCAGCAGCCCGACCGCCACGGCCTGCGCGTGCGGGACCAGACCCGAGACGCCCGCCGCCAACCAGGCCACCGTCCACACCACGCCCACCAGCGCGACGACCCGGCTGCGCCGTCGCCGCTCGACCCACCGCAGCACCGCGTACTGGGTCGCCACGATGGCACCGGTGTTCGCGGCCAGGGCGAAGCCCAGGGTCGTCGCCGACACCCGGGTCACCTCCACCGCGTACGCGGCGAGCCCCGCCTCGAACTGCCCGTAGACCGCGAAGAACATCACGAAGCCGAGCACGCACAGCAGCAGCATCGCCCGGTGGGCCAGGATGTCGCGCAGGCCGCCGCCGGCGCCGGCCCCCGGGGCGGTCCCGCCGGCGGCGGTGTGCTCCCCGGTGCCCGCCGGCAACCGGGTGGTGCCCACCACCACGCCGAGCACCAGGAACATCAGCGCCTCGGTCGAGAAGAGCAGCACGAAACTGCCGGCCCGCTCCTCGTCCACCAGCAGCCCACCGATCATGCCGCCCAGGCCCAGACCCAGGTTGGCGAGGAAGAACTGGGTGGCGAAGGCCCGCGAACGCCCGAACCCGGTGGAGCAGCGCACGATCATGGTGGCGAGCGCGGGTTGGATCACCGCGATGCCCGCGCCCATCAGGGCGCAACCGGCCAGGACGGTGGGGGCCGTCCCGGAGAGCCCCAGCCCGAACGAGCCCAGGGCTGCGGCGATCGACCCGACCACGACCACGGGCAGCGGTCCGTGTCGATCGATCACCCGCCCGGTGAGGGGCAGGACGATCAGGGCCGCCACGGCGAACGCGGCCAGGCAGGTGCCCGCCGTGGCCGCGCCCAGATCCCGTACCCGGGCGACGTAAAGGAAGAGGAACGGCACGGTGAAGCCGCTGCCGAACGCGCTCAGCGCGCTGCCGATCTGGATCCGGCGCAGGGCCGCGCCCATCGCGGTGGTCACACTCACCTCTCTCGATGACGAGCCGCCGGAGCGGCGGCGTGGTGGTTCGGTGGTCCCGGTCCGGCGAACGGCTTCCCGGCCCGCACCGGGAACGGCCCCGGGGCGGATGCTCCGGGGCCGCTGCGCTCACCAAGACTTCGATGTTGAAGACTACATAGCCAAAGACCTTGATGCCGAATTCGAGGAGTGTGACGTGCGATACTCGCCGCCATGTCCAGCAAGCGGCGCGGAGAGCCGGACCTCGACGAGCAGATCGCGATCTACCGGCGCGAGTACCGGGACCTGGACCCGCGCGTGGAGAAGGTGGTCAACGCGCTCTCCCGACTCGAGCGGCGGATGAGCGTCGCCTACGGCCGACAGCTCGCCGCGCTCCACCTCAACCACGGCGAGTGGGAGGTCCTCAAGGAACTCGTGATGACCGGCCGTCCCTACCAACTGTGGCCCGGCACGCTCGCCAACCGCCTCGGACTCACGCCCGCCGCCGTGACCCACCGGGTCGACCGCCTCGTGACGGCCGGACTGGTCACCCGGGAGCGGGACGAGGAGAACCGGGTCCGCGTGATCGTCGGCCTCACCGACGCCGGACGGCAGAAGTGGCTGGACGCCATGCGGATGGCCTCCGACTTCGAGGAGGCCCTGCTCCAGGACCTCGACGGTGGCGAACGCGACCTCCTCGGCGACCTCCTGGTGCGTCTCCTGCGACGGGTCGAGGACGCCCAGCCGGACGCGGGGGGCCGACTGCGGGACCTCGACGGCGAGCGGTGACATCCGCCCCGCCGGCGGTGACCCGTCGGCGGTGAGGGGTGTCACCCCGTGTCGAGTTGACGCCCCCGGGAGGGATGCGTAATGTTCTCCGGGCTGCCACGGAGGGCGGGTTTCGAACCGGCCTCTCCGGGGAAGCAAACGGGCCGCCGATGGCGGCCCTCACCTATCGGTGAACCTTCTTCCATTGCTGCTCGTCGGCACTCCCCGCCAGGGGAGAGGTATGTCGAAAAGTGAATGGAGCCCGATTTTGAATCGGGCGGGGGAATGTTCTACGGTGGTGGCAACGCCGGAGGGCGGAAAGCTCACGCCGGAGGGCGGTAAAACACTTGAACTCCCGCCGACCGGGAGCCGGATCCGAGGGAAATCGGATGTGGTAGAGTCGGAAACACCGAAGGGAAGCGCCCGGAGGACGAACCCGCCGAATGGTGGGGGAAGTTCCGAAGGAAGCGTCCGTTCCTTGAGAACTCAACAGCGTGCCAAAAGTCAACGCCAGATATGTTGATACCCC
>NZ_VKHT01001640.1 GCF_014141535.1 Streptomyces alkaliphilus
GGCTTGAGGAGGATGGGGGTGCCGACCGCGATCGCCGGGGCCACCTTGTGCGCGCACAGGTTCAGCGGGAAGTTGAACGGCGCGATGCCCAGCACCGGCCCGTACGGCACCCGGCGGGTCAGGGCCAACCGTCCGGTGCCGCCCGGGTCGCTGTCCAGGCGCTGGGCGGTGCCACCGTTGAAGCGGCGCGCCTCGTCGGAGGCCCAGCGGAAGACGGACCGGCACCGGCCCACCTCGCCGCGCGCCCAGGTGATCGGCTTGCCGTTCTCCGCCGAGATGAGGCGGGCGATCTCCTCGGCGCGCTCCTCGATCCGGGCGCCCACGTGGTCCAGGGCCGCGGCCCGGACGTGGGCGGGGGTCGCGGCGAAGGCGGGGGCGACCCGCACCGCCGCCTCGATCGCCGCCTCGACCTGCTCGGCGGTGGGCACGCTCACCTCCCCCACGACGGAACCGTCGCGGGGAGAGGTCACGGTGAGGGTCTCCCCTCCCGTGGCGGGACCGCCGGCGAGCCAGAACGGACGGGGGGAAGTCGTGGTGGTCATCGCGCGAACGCCCTTCCGGTCGGCGGGAGTCGGTGCGGGGG
>NZ_VKHT01001641.1 GCF_014141535.1 Streptomyces alkaliphilus
GGACGGGCATGGGACTCGCTTCCTGCGGGAACCGGACCGATCTCCTCCCCATGGTGGGATCCGACCGTCGATCCGGCCACCCGGGAACGCCCGTTCGGGACGATGCCGGGTCGCCCCTCAGCCCCCGGAACCGGCGGTGCCGTACTCCTCCACCAGACGGCGCAGGGCACGCGTCTCGGAGATCGCCCGCTCCCGGCCCACGCCGGGCTGGATGGCCATGACCGCCAGGGTGCTGCCGTCCTGGAGGTCCAGGGAGACCCAGGGGTCGCCCGAGCGCAGGTTGACCCCGACGATCTCGGGCCACTCCAGGGTGCGGCCGCGGGTCAGGTTCACGACCGTCAGGCCCTCGGGCCGGGCCACCGCCCGCGGCCTGCTGAGCAGGGCGAGCACCGCCCAGATCAACAGGCCGCTGAGGGCGATGGCCACCTTCTCCGCCACCCCCCAGGCGACGGCGCCGCCGGCCGGGAGGAGGACCGCGATGACGGTGAGGACGACGAAGGACAGGGCGCCGAGTGTCATCAGCACGACCCGGGTGCGGGTGGGGCTGAAGACCATGGGCAGGGCGGGGGGCTCGGACCCGGTG
>NZ_VKHT01001642.1 GCF_014141535.1 Streptomyces alkaliphilus
GAACCGGGCGGGTCCCCTCGCCCGGTCCGGCGACCCGACGGTCAGGAACCCGGATCGGTGGGGCGGGTGAGGGGGGCCCTCCCCACCCGACCGCGGCGGCGATCGTGCTTCTGCCGCCACAGGGCGTAGAGCGGCAGCGCGAACCAGCACAGCACGAACCAGACGAACAGTGCGAGGACGATCCAGTACGCCGTGGTGCTGCCCAACACCAACAGGGTGATCAGCAGCATGGCGCAGGTGATGGTGCACAGCAGGAGGAACAGGCCGATCACGGTGAGGATCGAGGCCAGGTCGACGGTCTCGGGTTTGAGTCGGCGCCCCGTCACGAACCGGTGCAGGGTGACCGGCCCGATCAGCGCACCGGTGGAGGCGGCGCCGAGCGCCACGGTGAGGATGTACAGGTACACCTGCGGGGTGGTCAACTCCTCGAAGCGGGGGGCGAAGGCCGCTCCGAGGAGGAAGGCGAGAAGCACCTGACCGCCGGTCTGGGCGACCCTGACCTCCTGGAGGAGTTCGTTCCACCGCCGGTCGGCCCGCTCCTCCTCGGTCTCGTCCCGTCCCCACCCCACCGTGTGGC
>NZ_VKHT01001643.1 GCF_014141535.1 Streptomyces alkaliphilus
CATCGCGCCTTCCGCCCCGGCCGGTACCCCCGGATCCTCCGGTACCCCCGGGCCGGCGCCCGGCGCCCGGGACGACATCGTCCGGGCCGTGTGGGGGGCGCGTACCCGCAAGGGCGTCGAGCCGTACCTGCGGCACCTGGCGGCGGTCACCGGGGAGGCCGAGGAGGTGGTGGCGGTCGCCCTGGGACGGCACGAGCGGATCGAGACCCTCGCGGTGGTCACCGACCGGCGGCTGATCCTGCTGTCCCACCGGTGGGGCGCGCCCTCGGAGCTCCCGATCCCCCGCGAGGCGATCGCGGAGGTCCGGCAGCAGGCGGGCCTGTTGCACACCGCTCTGCTGGTGCGGACGGCCGGGCCCGCCGGAGCACCCACGCTGGAGGTGACCCACCTGGACCGGAACGACGCCCGGACGGTGGCGGACGCGCTCCTGCGGTCGGGCCCCGCACAGCAACCGCCGCACGTCCCGCCGGTGGCCGGGGCGGACACGGGAACGGGCGCGCCGGGCTTCGTCACTCCGCCGACCGGCCCGTTCCCCCCGACCGGCCCCGGACATCCGACGGGCCCTGTCTCTT
>NZ_VKHT01001644.1 GCF_014141535.1 Streptomyces alkaliphilus
ACCCACCCCCACGAGCACCGAGGAGCACGATGTCCGCCACCCCACTGACCGACGCCGAGATCTCGCAGGCCCTTGCCTCGCTCCCCGGCTGGCGGTCCGAGGGCAGCGCGCTGCGCGCGAAGTACACCATCGGCCGCAACGCCCTGCCCGGCTTCTACTCCTCCGTCGCGGCGGCCGAGGACGCCGCCAACCACCACGCCCGGATCGACATCCTGTACGGGACGATCGGATTCGAGCTCAACACCCACGACGTGGGCGGTGCCATCACCCACCGGGACACCGACCTGGCCGGCCGGATCCACGAACTGGCGGAGGAGCACGGCGCCACCCCGGCCGACCGGAAGGACTGAGCCCCCCGCACCGGGCCGGTCCCGGGCGACCCCGGAAGGACGCCGTCCCTCCACCCGGTCCCCAGCCGGCCCGGGACCGGCGAGTAGAGTGCCGTTCCGGCCGCCCGCCGCACCGACCGGGCGCGGGCGCCGACCCGGGAGCGGGGGCAGGACCCCGTGGACCCGGGCCGGGCCCGGAGCGTTCCGATCGCCCGGGGCCGCTTCCGGAGCCGACCCGAGG
>NZ_VKHT01001645.1 GCF_014141535.1 Streptomyces alkaliphilus
ACGCGGACGGGACGGAGCGGGTGGCCGGGGTGGTCGTCCGTTACGCCGTCGTGGTCGACCCGACCCACAACTCCTGCGAGGCGGTGGACGAGGTCGCCCTCGCCACCGGGGCCGGTGGGAGGGGGCCGAGGCGATGCCGCGTTGGCGTCCCCGAACGTCGTACTCCGCACCCGCTTCGGTTCCGGCGAGCCGTGGCACCCGCCCCCGGCACGGCTACCCGGTGAGACGTCTTGACGGCATGGGTCACGCGAAGGGGGAAGATCATGGGGGATCGATTCGAAACAGCCTTCATGCGGGTGATGGAGAAGACGGCCAAAATGCCGTTCGTCGCCCTCGTGTTCGTGGCCTACATGGTGCCCACCATGGTGTTCTCCTCGACCGGGGACATCCTCCCCGGTCTGCTCTTCCTCGGTGCCCTCGCCCTTGCGGACGGCATCGCCACGGTGTACTACCGCCGGATCCGTATGCGGAGGCAGGAGCGGGAGCACCGGGAAGCGTCCCCCGGGGGGACGTGAACGCCGGTGCCCGACGGAAGCCCGGGGCGGGGGACCGTACAGGGTTGGTGGCG
>NZ_VKHT01001646.1 GCF_014141535.1 Streptomyces alkaliphilus
CCCGCGTCCCTCACCCGGTCGTCGGCAGCGGCTCCACCGCGGTGGCCAGCACCCGGGCCTGCGGGAGGGCCCGGGCCCCGCAGCTCGCCGGGAAGGGCGGCACCGTCGAGTCCCGCTCCACCCGCACCCGCCAGGCCGCCGTGCCGTCCCGGCGCCGCACCCGGACCCACCGACCCCCCGGCTCCCCGGAGGGGCCGGCGGGCGGCTCCCCCGGCTCCGGGAGGATCACCTCCAGGGCGTCGGCGTCCCGCTCGCCGGTGGTGCCCCGCACCGCCAACTCGGCGGCCTGTCCGACCGGCTCCCAGGCCGACCGTCCCCGACACCCCTCGGTCACCACCAGCCCGGCGCGCACCGCCTCCACCACGGCCTTCACCGCCGGGCCGGTCATCCGGCCGTAGGCGTAGCCGTGCGGGAGGACGAGCAGGGTGGGGGAGAAGCGGTGGCCGCCCAGGTGCGTCACCTCCCACACCGCCGCGCCCCCGGCGGAGGCGGCCTCGGCGGCCAGCGGCCGACCGAGCACGGCGCAACAGCGGTCCCGGCGGCCGTTGGTGCACACCAGCACCAGGG
>NZ_VKHT01001647.1 GCF_014141535.1 Streptomyces alkaliphilus
GGGCTGCGTCGGGCTCTGGAGCGCGACGGACGCGAGCTGGTGGTGCACGAGGCGGTGACCACCGCCGTGCCGCCCGGCTGGGTCACCCCTTCGGGGGGCGATCACTTCGCCGTCTTCACCCCCTACCCTCCGACCTGCGGGTCCACGACCACCCCGTGCTGGACGCGGCCCTGAGGGACGCCGGCCGTTCCGGGGCGATCGTCCCCCTGTTCGTTCGCGACACCGACCTGGAGGCCACCGGCTTCGCCGCCCCCCATCGCCGCGCCTTCCTGGCCGACTGCCTGGCGGATCTGGACACCGCGCTGCGCGAGCGGGGCGGGCGCCTGGTGATCCGCTCCGGCGCCGTGGTGGAGGAGGTGTGCCGGGTCGCCGCCGAGGCGGGTGCCCGCCGGGTGCACATCGCGGCGGGCGTGAGCCGCTTCTCCGCCCATCGTGAGCGGGGGCTGCGTCGGGCTCTGGAGCGCGACGGACGCGAGCTGGTGGTGCACGAGGCGGTGACCACCGCCGTGCCGCCCGGCTGGGTCACCCCTTCGGGGGGCGATCACTTCGCCGTCTTCACCCCCTACC
>NZ_VKHT01001648.1 GCF_014141535.1 Streptomyces alkaliphilus
GCCCCGTCCCGGCCGCGCCCGGCCACTGGTGGCCGTGGGCGTGGCGGTGTGGGCCCTGGCGGAGATCTGGCTGTTGACCCTGCTGGGGGAGTGGGCGGGTGGTTGGGCCGTTCTCCTGGCGCTCGCCGGTGGATTCGTCATCGGCTCGCTGGTGGTGCGCCACGCCGGACGGCGGGCATGGAACCGGTTGGTGGAGTCCGCGCAGCGGCAGGCCCGTGCGGCACAGGCGGCCGGGGAGGGTCGGGAGCCGGTCGACCCGACCCCCGAACCGGCATCCGGAAGGGGCGGGGGCGAGGCCCTGACGATGGCCGGCGGGCTGTTGATCATGTTCCCCGGGCTGCTCTCGGACCTGGTCGGCCTGGTGTGCGTGCTGCCGCCGGGGGCCGCGCTGATCCGCCGGGGACTGCGGCGGTTCGCCTCCGCGGACCGGGGCCCGGTCGGTACGGCCTACCGCGATGCGCGGGCGGCCGGTGACGGCATGCGCATCCACCGCCCGGGGGGACGGGTGGTCCCCGGCGAGGTGGTGCGGGAGGAGGAGTCCCCGGCCGCGGGGAGTGGTGGGG
>NZ_VKHT01001649.1 GCF_014141535.1 Streptomyces alkaliphilus
CACCGCCACCCCCCGTACGGCCGGCGCCATCAACGACCGGATCGCCCTGGAACTCCTGGCCGATCGCGGTCCCCTGACGGCAGGTCAGCTCAAGGAGGGCACCGGCCTGTCACGTCCCAGCGTCTCGGACCTGCTGGAGCGGCTGGGGAAACGCGGGTTGGTCGCCGTGGTGGGGGAGAGCGGGGCCGGCAGTCGGGGGCCGAACGCCCGGTTGTACGGCTTGGTGGCCGACCGCGCCCACGTCGTCGCGTTGGACGCCCGCACCGATCACATCGCGGTGGCCGTCGCCGATCTCACCGGCCGCACCGTCCACCGCGCCGACCACCCGGTGCCGGGGGACGCCCCCGGCCGCGGGGAGCCCGGGGACGCGGCGCTCGCAGTGGTGGAGGGGGCCCTGCGGACCGTCGGCGTCACGGTCCCGCACACCGTGGTGATGGGGGCGCCCGGTCTGGTCGATTCCGCCACGGGCGCGCTCGGAGGTCTCCTCGCCCTGCCGGCCTGGCACCGCGAACTCGCCCGTCGGCTTCGGGAACGGTCGGGGCGGGGAGGCGGTTCCGTGCCC
>NZ_VKHT01000165.1 GCF_014141535.1 Streptomyces alkaliphilus
CTCCTCTCCCGTCGAGGTGCACGGCACCCCCCTGCCCCGCGAGGAGGAGGTGCTGACCCCGGAGGCCCTGGAATTCCTCGCCGAACTGCACCGCCGCTTCACGCCCGTGCGGGACGACCTGCCGGCCACCCGGGCCGCACGCCGCGCGGAGATCGCGCGCACCGGCACCCTCGGCTTCCTCCCGGAAACCGCCGCTGTGCGGGAGGCGGAGTGGAGCGTCGCGCCCACCCCGCCCGCGCTGCTGGACCGTCGGGTGGAGATCACCGGCCCCACCGACCGGAAGATGACCGTCAACGCCCTGAACTCCGGGGCGCGGGTCTGGCTGGCGGACTTCGAGGACGCCTCCTCCCCCACCCGGGCCAACGTCATCGGCGGCCAGATCACCATGGCCGACGCCTTCCGGCGCCGCCTCGACTTCACCGACGAGCGCGGCAAGCGGTACGCGCTGCGCCCCGACGAGGAGCTCGCCGTGGTGGTGATGCGCCCGCGCGGCTGGCACCTGGACGAGAAACACCTGACCGTGGACGGCCGCCGGATCCCCGGCGCCCTTGTCGACTTCGGCCTGTACCTCTTCCACAACGGCCGGCTCCTCGCCGAGCAGGGGCGCGGCCCGTACTTCTACCTCGCCAAGCTGGAGTCGCACACCGAGGCGCGGCTGTGGAACGACGTGTTCCTGGTCGCGCAGGGGCTGCTGGGACTGGAACGGGGCACCATCCGGGCGACCGTGCTGATCGAGACGATCACCGCCGCCTTCGAGATGGAGGAGATCCTGTACGAGCTGCGCGAGCACGCCGCCGGTCTCAACGCGGGCCGCTGGGACTACCTGTTCTCCATCGTGAAGAACTTCCGGGACGCGGGGGAGCGATTCGTGCTCCCGGACCGCAACGCGGTGACCATGACCGCCCCCTTCATGCGCGCCTACACCGAACTGCTGGTGCGCACCTGCCACAAGCGGGGCGCGCACGCCATCGGCGGCATGGCGGCGTTCATCCCCTCGAAGGACGAGGAGGTCAACGCGACGGCGATGGAGAAGGTGCGCGCCGACAAGGACCGGGAGGCCGCCGACGGCTTCGACGGCTCCTGGGTGGCCCACCCCGGCCTGGTGCCGGTGGCCCGGGCCTCCTTCGACGCCGTCCTGGGCGACCGCCCCCACCAGCGCGAACGACTGCGCGAGGACGTGCGGGTGACCGCCGAACAACTGCTGGCGATCGACTCCACCGGCGCCCACCCCACCCTGGCGGGGCTGCGCAACGCCGTGCAGGTGGGCACCCGCTACCTGCGCTCCTGGTTGGCCGGCCGGGGCGCGGTGGCGGTCTTCGACCTGATGGAGGACGTGGCCACGGCGGAGATCTCGCGCTCGCAGCTGTGGCAGTGGATCGAGGCGCGGGTGGTGCTGGACGACGGTCGCACGGTGACCGCCGACCTGGTGCGGGAGGTGGCGGCCGAGGAGTTGGCCGCGATCGAGGCGGAGGTGGGCGCGGAGGAGTTCGCGGGCGGTGGGTGGCGACGGGCGCACGAGCTGCTGTTGGAGATCGCCCTGGCGGAGGAGTACGTCGACTTCCTCACCATCCCGGCCTACGAGTTGCTGGATTGATCCCGGGCGCCGGGACACGGGGGCCACGTCCGACTCCGGTGTCCCGACCCGGGGTCAGCCCGCGCCGGCGGCGAAGCCGTGGAGGTGGAGGTCGCGCAGGACGCCGAGTTCGGCGCCGTGATGAGCTGCCTCGTCCACGGCGTGGAGGGCCAACAGGAGGTAGGTGTACTCCGCGTAGGGACCGGCCTGCGGGCCCATGGGCCGCAGGAGGCCCTCATCGCCGAGGGCTTCGATCCGGGCCCGGAAGCGGGCGCACTCCCGGTCGAGCGCCCCGATGCCGCCGGCCGCCGTGCCCGGCCACGTGTACCGCGTCTCCGCCGGGGGCTCGTCCCCGAAGAAACGGCCGTAGCCGCGCAGGCAATCCGCCCCGATGTGCCACATCCGCCAAGCGATCGTGGTGAACGGCGCGGGCCGGGAATCGTCCGGGGATGGCCGGTCGGCGCGGAACCCACCGTCCGCGTCCTCCCGGATCGTCAGACACGGGGTGACGGGCTCCCAGAGGTACTCGGCGTCGGTGAGGCCGTCGAGGCGGGCGAGGGTGCGGGAGCGCACCTCGTCGAGGGTGAGCAGGAGATCGCGGGTCACGGGGCCGGGTGGGGTCATGGGCTGCTCCGGGTTCGCCGACGGACGCGACCGGCCCCGTCCGTCGGTACGGGGGTCAAGGAGTGGTGCGCCGGCCCGGGGGTGGAGCGTAACCCCACCCACCGACACCGAGCCCGGCGCTCCGTCCCGCAAGGGGGCGAAAAATCGGATGCGGGGCGCGGGACGGTGGTGTGGGATCCGGGGTATGACGATCGTCTTGGACAGGCCGGGAGTTGACGGGGTGGGCGCGGCCGTGGAGGCGCTCCGGGAGTGGCAGGACGACGGGGCGCCGCCGCAGCCGCACCCGGGGGACGTCGGCTGGTTCCACCGGTTCGGCCCGGAGGCGACGGCCGCCGCACTGCGGACCTGGAGCCGGGACGGACGGATCCTCGCCGTCGGACTGCTGGACGGTTCCCGCCTGTTGCGCCTGGCGATCGCGCCGGACGCCCTGCGGGACGAGGAGACGGCGCGGCGCCTGGTCGGGGACGTGGGCGACCCGGGGCGCGGCGTCCTGCCGAAGGGGAGGGCGAACATCGAGGCGCCCCCGGGCGCGTTGCTCCACGACCTGCTGGACGTCGAGGGCTGGGGCACCGATGAGCCGTGGACACCGCTGCGCCACGACCTCGCGCAGCCGGTGGAGGACCCGGGCGTGCGGATCGAGGTGGTCGGGCCACAGCGGGCGAGCGAGCGGGCCGCCGTGCACCGGGCCGCCTTCGAGGGCTCGACGTTCACGGAGGAGCGGTGGCACGCGATGGCCGCCGGCCCGTTGTACGCCGACGCCCGGTGCCTGGTCGCGTACGACGACCGGGGCGACGCGGTGGCGGCGGTGACGGTGTGGTCGGCCGGCCCGGGAAAGCCGGGATTGATCGAACCCATGGGTGCGCACCGGGAACATCGCGGTCGTGGTCACGGCAGGGCGATCACCCTCGCGGCGGCGGCCACCCTACGGGAGATGGGCTCGTCGAGCGTGTTCGTCTGTACGCCGAACTCCCTTGTCGCAGCGGTCGCCACCTACGTCTCGGCCGGGTTCCGGACTCTCCCCGAGGTGCGGGACAGAACGCGCGGGGACGGGTGAGGAACGGGACGGGCCGCCGCGGGTGGACGAGCACGTCGCGGTGGTGGGGGGCGACTCCGGGGGGGACGCCGCGCGCGCCGGAGGAGACGCCGGACCGAAGCCCCCCGGGTGTTGAAGGCGTCACTCCCGACCGCGCGGGCGGCCGGGCCGCTGCGGTGAGGGAACCGCCGCCGTGACCGCGCGGCTCGGGAGCGGGCTGGAGTAGACCACGGATGTGGTGACGGAGCCGAGTCCGGCGATGCGGCCCGTGGTCGTCTCCAGGTGGCGCATGGAGCGCGCGAGAACCTTGAGCACGAAGCAGTCCTCGCCCGTGACGTGGTGGGCCTCGAGGATCTCGGGAGTGGTCTCCAGCAGGTCCCGGAACGGCTTGTGGTTGCCGGTCGGGTAGCGCAGGCGGACGAAGGCCAGGATGCCGAGGCCGAGCCGCTCCGGGTCCACCACGGCCGCGTAGCCGCGGATCACGCCGCTCTCCTCCAGGCGCCGTACCCGCTCGGTGACGGCACTGGCCGACATGGACACCATCCGCGCCAACTCGGCGTAGCCGACCCGTCCGTCCCGTTGCAGGACGTCCAGGATGCGCGTGTCGACCTCGTCGAGGGATTCAGCGGTCATCCGGCATGACTACCACGACATCCCCGGTGTGATCCACGGAAGACCGTTGATCGGCGGTGTCGGTGGCCGCTGACGGCTCGTAGCGTTTCCTCCATGACCCACATCACCGCGAGTCCCGCCCTGCGCGTACCGCCCGCGTCCCCCGCCGAGGCCGCCGCCTTCTTCGCCGCACGGCTCGCCTTCCGGACGGATGTCTCCGATGTCCGCGCCTCGCTCGAGTCCGGCGACCCGGGATTCGTCCTGGTCGACTCGCGCGGGATCGCGGCCTGGCGACAGGGGCACGTACCGGGCGCGGTGCACCTTCCCACCGCCGACATCCCGTCCCGGGCCGCCGACCTGCTGGACCCGGCGGTCCCGGTCGTCACCTACTGCTGGGGGCCCGGTTGCGACGGTGCCGTCCGGGCGGCGCTCGCCCTCGCCCGGCTCGGCCACCGGGTCAAGGAGATGATCGGGGGGATCGAGTACTGGATCCGGGAGGGCTTCCCGGTCGAGACACCCGCCGGTACCGAGCGGCGCGGGGCGGACCCGTTGACCGCCCCGGTCGACTCCCCCACCTGCGCCTGTTGACGGACGGCCCCGTGGCCGGACGGTGTGCTCCGTCCGGCCGCGCCGGGCCTTCCCCCATAACCGTCCGGCCCCCGGGGCGTCCCGCCGTCCCCGCGGGCCGGGCCCCCGCGCTCAGGGCGCGGCGTCGGCCAGCCGGCGGGAATGGGTGCGGGCCTCGCGGGCGATGGTGTCCTCGTCGACGGTGAGCAGTCGGCCGTCCTCCACCACCGGTTCCCCGCCCACCAGGGCGAGGGATATCGGTGCGGGTGGACCGAGTACGAGGGCCGCCACCGGGTCGGCGATGGTGGAGTGCCCCAGTCCGTCGAGGCGCCAGAGCACCACGTCGGCGAGCTTGCCCGGCTCCAGGGAGCCGATCTCGCGGTCGCGGCCCAGCACCCGGGCGCCGCCCATGGTGGCCAGTCGCAGGGCGTCGTCCACGCCCAGCGCCTTCTCCCGGTGCGGACCGAGACGGTTGACCAGCAGGGCGTTGCGCAGTTCGGTGTGCAGCTCACCGGTCTCGTTGGAAGCGGTGCCGTCCACACCCAGTCCGACGGGGACGCCGGCGCGCAGCAGGTCGGGAACCCTGGCGATGCCGGCGGCCAGGCGGGCGTTGGAGGAGGGGCAGTGCGCCACGCCGGTGCCGGTGCGGGCGAAGGCGGCCACGTCGGTGTCGTTCATGTGGACGCAGTGCGCCATCCACACGTCCTCCCCCAGCCAGCCGGTGGTCTCGAAGTACTCGGTGGGGCCCATCCCGAACAACTCGTGACAGTACCTCTCCTCCTCCACCGTCTCCGAGCCGTGGGTGTGCAGCCGCACGCCCTTGCGGCGGGCGAGGACTGCGGCCTCCCGCATCAGTTCGGTGGAGACGGTGAAGGGCGAGCAGGGGGCCACGGCGATGTGCAGCATGGAGCCGAAGGAAGGGTCGTGGTGGGTGTCCACGGCCTCCTCGGTGGCCCGCAGGGCCTCCTGCGTGGACTCCACCGCGAAGTCGGGGGGCAGGCCGCCGTCGGACTCGCCCCGGTCCATCGAACCGCGGGTCGCGGTCAACCGTATGCCGACCTCGCGGCCGGCGGTGATCGTGGCGCCCAGCAGGTCGCCGGAGCCGCGGGGGAATATGTAGTGGTGGTCGGAGGCGGTGGTGACGCCGCCGCGCGCCATCATCGCCAGGGAGGCCCGGGCCGCGGCGCCGACCATCGGTTCGTCGATCCGCGCCCACACGGGGTAGAGCGCCACCAGCCAGTCGAAGAGGTTGTGGTCGGTGGCCATGCCCCGGGTGAGCCATTGGTAGAAGTGGTGGTGGGTGTTGATCAGGCCGGGGGTGGCGAGGTGCCCCTCGGCGTCCACCCGGCGCACCTCTCCCGTTTCCCCCGCCGGGGCGGGGCCGGGACCGACCGCCTCGATCACTCCGTCAAAGATCACCAGGTGGCCCCGTTCGTGTCGGGTGTTCCCGGCGTCGACGGTGGCGACGGCGCAGTTCTCGATCACCAGACGCCGGGGGGCGGGCTGATCCGACATGGGAGGTTCTCCGGTCTCGGGACGGTGGGGTTCGGGGCGCCGGTCGGGCGGCCCCGCTCACAGGGCGTTCGTCAGGTCCGGGGGTATCCGGGCGGTGGCGCCCTCGCGCAGTACGGTCGCCTCGATGAGCCCGTAGGGGCGGTCGGCGGCGATGTGGACCTCGCGGTCGTTCTCCAGACCGAAGGGCGTGAGGTCGACCGGGACGTGATGCCTGTTCGGCAGGGAGAGCCGGATCTCCGCCACGCCGGGAACGCGCCGCACGACACGGCCCCCCATCTCGTAGAGCGTCTGTTGCAGGGAGAGCGAGTGGGTGAGGGCGAAGGCGGTGAGCAGGTGATCGCGGGCGGCGGTCCAGCGGGCGTCCCAGTCCGGGGTGGGGTCACCGTCCGGCACGGGCCCGGAGTCGGCTCCGGACAGGTGGTCGGCGTACCGCCACAGGGCGGTGACCTCGGTGGCGAGGATGCGGTCCGAGGTCTCCTCCAGCGTGGTGTAGCGGTCCTCGGCGAAGCCGTGGAACTCGGAGGCGGTGGTGTTGAGGACCGTCAGGCCGGTGAGTCCGGCCAGCACCTCGCAGCTCCCGGCCTCGACGGTGACCTGTGCGATCCGGGTCTCCCGACCCGAGCGGACGAAGGAGTGTCGGGGCGGGTCGGGCTTCCCCGTGCCGGGGGCCGACGCGTCGTCGGCGGTTCCGTCGGTTCCGGCGGCGGGGACCTCGATGCGGTCCCAGCCGTACTCCTCGATCCGCACCCGGGCCCGGTGGATGGACTCCCGGCCGGCGACGAAGTGGCGGGCCAGGAGCAGGGCGAACCCCTCGGCGGAGGCGATGCCGTGCTCGCGGGCGAAGGCGTAGACGGTGTTCTTGGTGGTGTCGGTGGGCAGCACCTTGTCGTTGCGGCCCAGGGTGTGGGTCTCCTCCAGGTCGCCCTCCAGGGCGATGGAGACGTTGAGGTCCTTGATGTGGTGGGTGCGACCCTCGCGGACCACGCGCACCACCCGGTTCTCGGCCTTGCCGTAGCGGGCGGGACCGAGGACGACTCCGGGCAGGGGGC
>NZ_VKHT01001650.1 GCF_014141535.1 Streptomyces alkaliphilus
GCCCCCGGCTGCTCCGCCTGCTGAGCCCCGGGCCCGACGCCTCCCGCGCCGGGGGCCCGCGCGGGGTGACCGCACCCGCCCGCGGCCCCCGGGCGAACCGGCGACCGCCCGGTAGGCTGCGATCATGCTCGCCGCCGCCGCCGTATGTCCCTGTCCGCCCCTGTTGGTCCCCGCCCTCGCGGCCGGAGCGGCGAGGGAGACCGAGGAACTGCGGGAGGCGTGCCGCACCGCCCTGCGCCGTCTGCTCGCCGTGGACGCGGATCGGCTCGTCGTGGTCGGACCCGCCGATCACCCCCTCGGGGCGAGCGACCCGGCGGACCCGACCACGATCGGTGGGCCCGCACCCGGGCCCCGGGTCCTCCCGACCGGCACCCCCGGTTCGTTCGCCGGCTTCGGCGTCCCCCTGGAGGTGACGCTCGGGTCCCCGGACGTCCCCGGCCGGACGGACGGCGCGCGGGACGCCGTAACCCCCGAAGAGGACGAGGCCCCGGTCGCCGACGACCCCGCCCCGCCCGTGGTCGGACTGCCGCTGGCGCACGCCGTCGCCGCCGTCCTGCTC
>NZ_VKHT01001651.1 GCF_014141535.1 Streptomyces alkaliphilus
GGAACGGGCGGCGGTGGTCATGCGGGCTCCCGGACGGTGCGAGGGGTGGAAAGGTGGACGGAGGAGGGCCGGCGACGGGTCCCCGGTGGACGGGAGGCGGGCGCCACCGGGTCCGCCGCGTCGGGGTCCGCCGTTCCGGCGTGGGCCGGCTCGGCGGGTGCCGGCTCGGCGGCGAGGCACCACAGGTGGTGCACGGCGTAGCTGCGCCACGGGCGCCAGCTCTCGGCGAGGGTATCGGCCGCCGCGGGTTCGACGCCCCGGCGGGCGAGGCCGGCGCGGATGCCGGCGTCCCCGGCGGGCAGCACGTCGGGGTCGCCGAGGGCGCGCATCCGCAGGTAGCCGGCGGTCCAGGGGCCGATGCCGGGTAGGGCGAGCAGGGCGTGCTCGGTCTCCTCCCGGTCGGCACCGGGGTCCAGGCGGACCCGCCCGTCGGCGAGCGCCGAGGCGACGGTGTGCAGGGTGCGGCGGCGGGTGTTCGGCATGCCGGGCAGTTCCTCCGGACCGAGAGGCGCGGCGGCCAGGGCGTCGGCGGTCGGGAAGAGGTGGGTCAGTCCGCCG
>NZ_VKHT01001652.1 GCF_014141535.1 Streptomyces alkaliphilus
CTCCACCCCCCGGGTCACGGAAAAGTCCTCACCCCTCACCCGGGGTCATCGAGAGCCCCTCGCCGGGCCCTTCCCCGCACACCCCCGGACCGGTCGCACCGCCGGCGAAAACCCGGTCTGGCACCCGCCCGGTACGCCAACCGGCCGACAGGCCTCCGGCGTTGTAGCGTGCCGGCCATGAGCGGACCCGCCTACGAACGCATCGCCGCGACGTACCGGGAACGGATCCACGCCGGAGACCTGCGGCCCGGCGACCGCCTGCCGGCCCAGCAGGCCATGATCCGCGCCCACGGCGTGGGCCGGGACACCGTGCGCCGCGCCATCGAGGTGCTGCGCGCCGAAGGGCTGTTGGAGCCCGGCGTGCCGGGTCGGGCCGCCGTGGTAGCCGGCGGCTCCACCCCGGCCGAGCCGTTGGAGCAGCACCTGGCCCGCGCTTTCCGCGCACCCCGGGTCCTCCTGGAGGCCCGCGAGCCGTTCCCCCGTCGACTCAGCGAGGCCCTGCTGCACCGGGCCGGCGAGATCGCTCGCGTCCCCCGGCCCGGCCGGGAGAGCAGGCCC
>NZ_VKHT01001653.1 GCF_014141535.1 Streptomyces alkaliphilus
AGGACCTGGCGGAGCGGTGGCCGGGGCGGGAGGCGACCCGCCGGGTGTGGGTGCACACCTGCAGCCTGGACGGCCCGCACGCGCTGACCAACTACGAGCGGCGCGGTTTCCGGGTGTACGACGTCCGCCGGGAGGTGGAGCCGGTACGGCCGACGCCCGGCCCCTGGCCGGGCGCGTGAGTCCCGGCGGCGCGTGAGCCCGGGGATCCGGGCGCTCCCCGGGACGGTCCGGGCGGTGGTGAGCGGGACGGAACGGTGGCGGGAGCCGGCGGTGACCCCGGGAGTTCGAACAGACGTTCCGTCCAGTCGACCCGCCAGGGGTGACCGGGATCACGCGTCTCGAATAACGGGACGACTCTGCCCGCATAGTGGATAACGGTGGACTGCTCCGCGTCGCCGTGCCACGCTTCCGTCATGTCTCGAGCTGGAATTGCCCTGGTGAGTCGGCGCCACGTCGATCTCGGCCGAATGTCCAGCGCCATGTGTTCGGCGCGCTGAGAGTCGCAGCACCGCCGTTCCCCCCTGCCGCCCGCCTGTTCGGGCGCGCCCCTCCCGCAC
>NZ_VKHT01001654.1 GCF_014141535.1 Streptomyces alkaliphilus
GTGATGATCGTCCGGGTGGTTTCCGGCGTGATGAGGGTGAGCGGCGTTCGTTCTCCGGTGATCGTGACCGTGACCGGGGTGGGCGACCTCCCTACCGTGAGAACCGTCCCCACGGGCGTGACGAGCGTCGTGATGATCGTCCGGGTGGGTTCCGGCGCGATGACCGGCGTGATGATCGTCCCGGTGGATTCCGGCGTGATGAGGGTGAGCGGCGTTCGTTCTCCGGTGACCGTGACCGTGACCGCGGTGGGCGACCTCCCTACCGTGAGAACCGTCCCCACGGGCGTGACGAGCGCCGTGATGATCGTCCGGGTGGGTTCCGGCGCGATGACCGGCGTGATGATCGTCCGGGTGGGTTCCGGCGCGATGAGGGTGAGCGGCGTTCGTTCTCCGGTGATCGTGACCGTGACCGGGGTGGGCGACCTCCCTACCGTGAGAACCGTCCCCACGGGCGTGACGAGCGCCGTGATGATCGTCCGGGTGGGTTCCGGCGCGATGACCGGCGTGATGATCGTCCGGGTGGGTTCCGGCGCGATGACCGGCGTGATGATCGTCC
>NZ_VKHT01001655.1 GCF_014141535.1 Streptomyces alkaliphilus
GGCCCGGGGCGCCCGGGCCCGGCGGGTACGGTCGGCGGCATGGCGATCACCGACCCGACCGACACCCCCGGCGGTACCCCGGCCGCGAGCGGGGTCGGGCCCGCGCCCCGACCGGAGTCCGCCGGGGAGGAGTGGGAGCACGCCCGGGGCGATGGTCGGGGCCGGGCCAAGGAGCACGGCTGGGAGGGTGTCGTGCCGGGCGTGCTGCGCCGTCGCCTGCCCGGCTGGGACGCCACGGTGGGCCTGGTCCTCGGCCCGACGGAGGCGACGCTCGTGGACACCGGCTCGACCCCGGCGGAGGGCGAGGCGTTGCGCCGCTCGGCGGAACGCCTCGCGGGCGTACCCGTACGGCACGTCCTGATCACCCATCCGCACTTCGATCACCTGTTGGGCCTCGGCGGCCTCCCGGACACCGTGCCCCTGGCGGCGGCCGGCACCCGGGCCATGCTCTCCGACGACCTCCCGGAGGAGATCGTGGCGGACGCCGTCCGACACGGTCTGGACCACGCCTCCGCCCGGGCCGGTGGCGAGGCGCTGACCGCGGGAGGGTGGGAAT
>NZ_VKHT01001656.1 GCF_014141535.1 Streptomyces alkaliphilus
GCTCGCCCCCACCGCCCCGCTCTTCGTGGAGGAGCCGGTACTGCCCGAACACACCCACCTGCTCGCGGGGTTGGTGGGCTGTTCCCCCGTCCCGCTGGCCACCGGCGAGCGGCTGTACTCGCGGGCCGAGGTGCTGCCCGCCCTGCGGGCCGGGATCGCGGTGCTGCAACCCGATCCCTCGCACGCCGGCGGCATATCGGAGGTGCGGCGCATCGCCTCCCTCGCCGAGACCTTCGACGTGCCGATCGCCCCGCACTGCCCGCTCGGTCCCGTCGCCCTCGCCGCGAGTCTGCAACTCGCCTTCGCGACACCGAACTTCCTCATCCAGGAACACAGCCTCGGCATCCACTACCACTCCGGGGCCGAGTTGCCGGACTACGTCGTGGACCGCGAGGTCTTCCGACCGCGGGAGGGACACTTCGCGCGTCCGACCGCGCCGGGGCTGGGCATCGAGGTGGACGAGGCCGCCGTGCGGGCGGCCGACGACAGCGCCCCGGAGTGGCGCAATCCGTTGTGGCGCCACCCCGACGGATCCTTCGCCGAGTGGTGCCTGTTT
>NZ_VKHT01001657.1 GCF_014141535.1 Streptomyces alkaliphilus
GGGTCAGCGCAGGTCGGGGGGGAGCAACCGGGCGAGGGTGCGCACCGCCCGGTACTGGAGGGTCTTGATCGCGCCCTCGTTCTTTCCCATCACCCGCGCGGTCTCGGCGACCGACAGGCCGCTGAGGAAGCGCAGGGTGACGCATTCCTGCTGCTGGGGGTTGAGGCGGCGCACCGCGTCGAGCAGGGCGGCGTTCGACAGGTGCTCCAGCACCGAGTCCTCGGGGCTGCGAACCATCTCGTCGGGGTCGAGCATCTCCCCGGTGGTCACCTCGAGGCGGGTGCGGCTGGACTTGTAGTGGTCGGCGACCAGGTTGCGGGCGATGGTCACCAGCCAGGCGCCGAAGTCCTTTCCCTGCCAGGTGAAGGTGCCGATCCGGCGCAGGGCGCGCAGAAAGGTCTCGCTGGTCAGGTCCTCGGCGGTGGCGCGGTTGTTCACGCGGTAGTAGACGAAGCGGTAGACGGTGTCCGAGTAGTGGTCGAAGAGCCGCCCGAAGGCCTCGCCCTCTCCGGCCTTGGCGCGTTCCACCAGGTCGACGGTGCACACGGCCCCGTCG
>NZ_VKHT01001658.1 GCF_014141535.1 Streptomyces alkaliphilus
CTGCTGGCCCAGGCGGAGCGGGGGCTGGAGGAGGCGGAGACCCGGGAGGACCCGGGGGACGCGTACATCGCCGCCCACATGGCCGCGCTGCGCACGGCGGCCGCCGTGCTGGCCGTGCGCGGTCGTCCCGAGACGACCGCCCGCGGACGGCGGCGGATCCGCAGCGTGTGGGACATGCTTCCGGAGATAGCGCCGGAGCTGGCGGAATGGAGCGTCCTCTTCACCGCCAGTGGTGCCCGGCGTGCCAGGCTGGAGGCGGGCATCCGTCGGGAGGTTTCCCGGCGGGACGCCGACGAGCTGGCGGCGTCGGTCGCGATGTTCCTGCGGCTGGTCCGGGCGCAGATATCCCCCCAGCCGGTACTGCCGCGTGATCCCAACCGACCCGAACCCGGTGAGCGCCCCGCCTGAACATCGGACCGGTGCTCCCTTCCACCCGGCTCGCCGGTGTGGTGCGGGTGTTTCCGGAGTGGTCCGCCGGTACCCCGGCGTTCCCTCCGGTCCTCGACACGCCCTCTCCGTCCTTTTCCGTCTCCTCGTGTCCCGCTTCCGCCCCC
>NZ_VKHT01001659.1 GCF_014141535.1 Streptomyces alkaliphilus
GCTTCGGGGGGCGTCGGGCGGCGACGGGGGACGTTCACGCCTCCACGCTACCGCGCAGGCGTTCGGCGGTTCCGATCGCCCGGAGCACGGCGGCGGCCTTGTTCCGGCACTCGGCGTCCTCGGCCGCCGGGTCCGAGTCGGCCACCACCCCGGCCCCGGCCTGCACGTACGCCGTCCCGTCACGGAGCACGGCGGTGCGGATGGCGATGGCGGTGTCGGCGTCACCGGCGAAGTCGAGGTAACCGACGCACCCGCCGTAGACCCCGCGGCGGGTGGGTTCCAGTTCCTCGATGATCCGCAGGGCCCGCGGCTTGGGGGCCCCCGAGAGGGTCCCGGCGGGGAAGCAGGCGGTGAGGGCGTCGAAGGCGGTGCGACCCTCGGCGAGCCGGCCCGTGACGGTGGAGACGATGTGCATCACGTGGCTGTATCGCTCGATGGACATGAAGTCCACCACCTCGACGGTGCCGGGGGCGCTGACCCGGCCCAGGTCGTTGCGGCCGAGGTCGACCAGCATGAGGTGCTCGGCCCGCTCCTTGGGGTCGGCCAACAGTTC
>NZ_VKHT01000166.1 GCF_014141535.1 Streptomyces alkaliphilus
GACCGTGACGACGGTCGGGGGGCGACGGGCGGGGGCCGCTCAGCCCGCCATGAGAACGGCCGCGGTGTCCAGGAGCAGGGCCAGCGCCGCGAGCACGGTGCGCAGGTGGTGCCAGGCCCGCCACCGCGGCCGGGGGTCCTGCCAGGCCCCCTCGGCCTCGAGAGCCCCCAGGGAGCGGTTGATGGGGACGTTGCCGAGGTGGGACACCGCCTGGACCCCGATGAGCAGCAGGGAACCGGCCAGGAACAGGAACCTGCTCGGCGGCTCGGTGAGAAAGACCAGCGCGAACCCGCAGAGCATCACGGTGTTGACCAGGATCGGCATCAGCGGGTGGTAACCCTTGCCGAGCAGCGCGTGGGCCCGCAGGTACTCGGCGCGTTCCATGCCCGCCATGGCGGGCGCCACGCTCACCGCGACGGCCACGAAGATCCCGGTGATCGTGCCGACCCCGATCACCACGGCCCCGCTCAGCACCTCTGGAAGCATCACGAACTCCTCTCCGAATCCTTCGCCGTCGGTGTTGTGCTCCGGACACCGACCGGGGCGCCCGGGAAGCTCCCGCGGGCGGGTTCCACGCTGCCCGGCGGCACTCGAAGGGCCGTGGTGCGCCGCTGGACCCGGCGGGGGCGGCCGTGGTGTCGAGCGGTCTTCGAGGCCGATTCGACCGTCGACTCCCAGAGTCGTGCCGGCGGCCCACCGGACCCGGTGGGCGGGTGAGGAGGCGAATCCCGTGGTTCAGATCCTGATGGCGGTGGCTCTGCTCTCCGGCGGCCTGGCGGCGGGCGGCCTGGCGATCTCGATGCTGGCCGCGCCCCTGTTCACCACGCTCCCCACCGGGATGTACATCCCGGTCCATCAGGGGTTGGTGACCCGGTTCGACCCCTTCATGCCGGTGAACCTGCTGGTCTGCCTGGTGTGCGACGTGGCGCTGGTGATCACCGCGCCCACGGCCGGCGTGCGGGGCGCGGCCGCTCTCGCCGCGGTGCTCCTGGTGTGCGCCGGCACGGTCTCCCTCACCCGCAACGTGCCGATCAACCGCTGGCTCGCCACCCTCGACCCGCGGGCCCTGCCCGCGGACTGGGAGCGACTCGACCCCCGGGAACGCTGGATCCGGTGGAACCGGGTGCGGGGCGGGCTGGCGGTGGCCGCCCTGGTGGCCAACGTGGGCGCGGCCACGGCGTTGATGTGACCGGCCGGGCCCACCTTCCGACGACCACCGCCCCGACCCCTCTTCCTTCCCTTCGGCTCCAGGAGGACCGTGTGGACTCGATGACCGGTGTGGTCGGCCCGGCGATGGCCGCCGCGCTACCGCCCCACGTACAACTTCTGCTGCTGACCGACGGCAAACGGATCTCCCGGGTGCTGCACGCGGTCGCCGAACTGCGGGTCGCCGACGAGCTGGCCGACGGTCCGCTCGACGTCCCGGAACTGGCCTCCCGGACCGGCACCCGGGCGGACGCGCTGGGCCGGGTCCTGCGGGTGGCCGCCGCCTTCGGCGTCTTCTTCGAGCAGCCCGACGGACGGTACGCGCTGACCGACATGAGTCAGGCGCTGCGATCCGATGTCCCCGGCAGCCAGCGGGACATGGTGCTCTACAACGGCAGCGGGATGCTGTGGCGCTCGTACGGGGAGCTGATGCACACCCTGCGCACCGGGGAGCCGGCCTTCCGGGCCGCGTACGGCCACGACTTCTTCGAGCACCTGGAACGCGACCCCGACGACGGCGCGATGTTCGACCGCGCGATGACGCGGATGAGTCATGCCACCTCCCGGATGCTGATCGACTCCTTCGACTTCGGACGCTTCGAGCGGATCGCCGACATCGGCGGAGGGCACGGTTTCTTCCTCTCCGAGATCCTCGGGGAGCACCCGAAGTCGCGGGGTGTGCTCGTGGACCGCCCCTCCGTGGTGGCCGAGGCCCCCGAGCTGTTGGCCGGGGCCGGAGTGGCGGACCGGGTCGAGATCGTGGAGGGGAACTTCTTCGAACCACTCCCGACCGGCTGGGACGCCTACGTGCTCAAGGCGGTCCTGCACGACTGGGACGACGAGCGGGCCCTCGCGATCCTCGGCCGGGTGCGGGAAGCGCTCGAGGGTCACCCCGATGGACGGCTGCTGATCTGCGAGTTCCTGGTGGGGCCGGCCAACCGGTGGGACCGCGGCAAGCTGCTCGACCTGGACATGCTGGTCCGTTTCGGCGGACGGGAGCGCGACCCGGCGCAGTGGCGGGAGCTGCTGGACGCCGCCGGATTCGCGCTGGTGAACGACCCCGTTCCGGGGCGCTGGGCGGTCCTGGAGTGCCGCCCCGTGCCCCCCGGCGAGCACACCTGACCACCGGCGGGGCCGACCCGCCCGACCGGAACCGGCCGGCACGACCCGGCCGCACCACCCGACGGAACCACCCGACGGAACCACTCGACACAGAGATCACGGAGGACATGGTGGAACTTGGACTCGCGGGCAAGAACGCACTGGTGACCGGGGGCAGCCGCGGCATCGGCCGGGCCGTGGTCCTGGCCCTGGCCAAGGCCGGTGCCACGGTGGTGACCTGCTACCGGCAGGAGGGCGAGGCGGTGGACAGCCTCGCCCGGGAGCTCAAGGAGATCGGCGGGGAGCACCTGCTGGTCCGTGCCGACGTGGGAACCGTCGAGGGGGTGGAACGGCTGATGGAGGCGTGCCGTTCCCGCTTCGACTCGCTCGACGTCCTGGTCAACAACGCCGGTGTGATCAGTCAGATCCCCTTCTCCGAGTTGCCGTTGGAGGAGTGGGAACGGGTCCTGGCCACCAACCTGACCGGGCCGTTCCTGGTGATCGGCAAGGCCCTGCCGATGCTGCGGGAGGGTTCCTCGGTGATCAACGTCGGATCGCGGGGGGCGATGGCGGGCATCCCGCTGCGGGGCCACTACACGGCCTCCAAGGCCGGCCTGGTGGGCCTGACCCGGAGCCTGTGCAAGGAACTCGGCGGTCGGGGCATCCGGTTCAACGTGGTGGCCCCCGGTGTCATCGACACCTCCGAGCCGGACGAGCTGTCGGAGGAGGAGCGCGCCGCGTACAACGCGCGGTACCTGAGGATGATGGCGCTGGGCCGGTTCGGCCGGCCGGAGGAGATCGCCGGCGCGGTGCTGTTCCTCGCCGGCGATCTGTCCAGCTACGTCAACGGTGAGACGCTGCACGTGGACGGGGGCGTCTGATGCCGGGAACACCCGGGGAGGAGGCGGGGATCGGGCCCGCGGCGCGGACCCGGGATCGGCGAGAGGTGTTCCGGGTGCTGCTGACCGTGCAGGTCAAGCCGGACCTGGAGGACGAGTTCGAACGGGTCTGGGCCGAGGGCAGCCGGGAGATCACCGCACAGCCCGCCAACCTCGGTCACACCCTGGCCCGCAGTGCCACGGAGAAGTCCGTCTACTACGTGGTCAGTGACTGGACGGACCGGGACGCGTTCCTGGCCTTCGAGTCCAGTGACGAGCACGTGCGCCACCGGGAGAAGCTCCACCCCTTCCGGGCCGGGGGCTCGTTGGCCATGATGACCCTGGTGGGGGCCGACCGGTGAGCGCGACCCCGGAGAACGGGACGGGTCGGGTGCGGGTCCTGCTGTACCTGCGGGCCGACCCGACGGAGGACGGGGCGGTGGCCGAGGCGTACCACCGGATCAGCAGTGACCTGAAGGGCACCGACGGCCTGCTCGGCAACGAACTGCTCCGCGAGCTGACCGACCCGGGCGCCTTCGCCGTGCTGAGCGAGTGGGAGAGCGCGGAGGCCTTCCGCACCTGGGAGGCCGGCTCCGGTCACCGGAACACGACCTCCCCGCTCAGGCGGCACCAGGATCGTGAACGGCCCACTCCGTTCGCCCTGTACCGGGTGGACGCGGCGTACCGATAGGGCGGATCGACCGACACCACGACGGTGCCGCGGGGAACGAGGGCTCGTTCCCCGCGGCACCGTCGTGTGTCGGCCCCCTCCCCGGCCGATCCGGTCGGGGAGGGGGCCCGGCAGCTCACCGGCGGGCCCTCAGGGCAACCGCACCACCTGTCCGGCGAACAGGAGGCCCGCGCCGAAACCGACCAGGAGGGCGAGCCCCCCGCTGGGCGCCCTGCCGCTGGAGAGGAGCTCCTCCATCGCCATCGGGATCGAGGCCGCCGAGCTGTTGCCGCTGGTGACGATGTCCCGGGCGATGGCGGTGCGCCCGGTCAGTCCGAGCTGCTCCGCCACGAAGTCGGTGATGAGCATGTTGGCCTGGTGGGGGATGAAGGCGTCCAGGTCATCCGTGGTGACACCGGCCCGCTCCAACATCTCGTGTGCCGCGGGAACGAGTTCGTTGGTGGCCCAGCGATAGACCTTCCACCCCGACATGGTGATGGCCGGCAGTCGTTCGGGGCGGTCCCCGGTGCCGTCGTGCCAGGGCGCCGTCATCTTCAGCGCGGCGTTGCGCGATCCGTCCGCGCGCCAGACCGTCGGTCCGATGCCCGTCTCGGCGGTGGGGCCGACGACCACGGCACCGGCGCCGTCGGCGAAGAGGAAGGCGGTGTCCCGGTCGGTGTGGTCGAGGATGTCCGTCATCCGTTCGGCACCGATCACCAGGACGTGGTCCGAACGTCCGGTCCGCACCAGATCACCGGCGAGTGCCAGGGCGTGGCAGAAGCCCGCGCAGGCCGCCGAGATGTCGAACGCCGTGGCGCGGGTGGCACCGATCCGGTGGGCGACCCCCACCGCGACGGCCGGCATCTGTTCCATGGATGTGATGGTCGCGAGGATGACCGTACCGATCCGATCGGCCGGAACGCCCGCCGCGGCGAGGGCCTTCTCGGCCGCGGCGGTGGCCATCATCAGCAGGGTCTCGTCGGGGCCCGCGTACCGCCGCCGGCGGATACCCGAACGGCGTTCGATCCAGTCGGGGTCCAGGCCGGTGCGCTCGGCGATCTCGCTGTTGGGAACGGAACGTTCGGGCCGGTGGACTCCGACTCCGAGCAGTCCGCTGGGACGCAGGACTTCGGTATCCCGGATGATTGACATGCTGGTCCTTCTCTGGGAGGAGGGTCTGTCCGGCCGGCCCGGTGGGCCCGGCCGCGGGTCACCGGACGGCGGTTCGGGAGGGACGGCCCCAGCGAGTCGGCCCCCACGGCTTGTAGGTGGAGAGAGTGGTCATGAAGACGAGGGTGAGCAGGGCGAGCACGGAGGAGGCGGTCATCGCCCACCCGACCGTGTCCAGTTCCCCACCGCGTACCGGCGCCCCGCTCTCCACCAGCTCGTTGGCCCGGATGATCAGGGGGTGGATGACCGAGAAGCCGAACAACATCAGCCCCATGGTCGTGAAGAACTTGGTCACCACCCATCGACGTCGCATCAGGCCCCACTTGGTCCCGGTGGAGACGAGGATGCCGCTGATGAGGGTGAACATGCTGGTCATCCCGAGGAAGAGGTCGTCCAGCAGACCCAGGGTGCGGTACATGGCGGCCTGGTGCTCGGCGCTGCCGGTGAGGACGGCGGAGGCCATCATCGCGGACATGCCGGTGACCAGCCCCAGCCAGCCCACCCCGACCATCACGTGGATGGTGAGGATGACCTTGCGCAGTCGGGGGGAGATCATCCGGTTGCCGTCCCGGACCCGGGAGAGCCACCGGTTGGCGGAGGGCGCGTAGAGCAGGACCAGGCCCACCACCGAGGTGACGAAGCTGAGAGCGGCCAGAGCTCCCTGGAGGGGGCCCACGAAGGGCCTGCCGATCCCGAGCAGTCCCAGGCCGGTGAAAAGCAGTCCCAGGACGGTGAAGATGGTCAGCAGGACCCGACCCCACTGCCGGCCGGCCCGAACCATCTCCGCGAAAAGGCCGAACAGGGCGCAGAAGGCGCTGGTCAGTATCAGGTCACCGATGGCGGCGGTGCCCTCTCCCCGGTTCAGCTGGTCGCCGATCTCGAAGAAGTTGCTGGCGATGGCGGCGAGCGTGGCGATGATCACCATGGCGTAGGCCCAGCGGAGGGAGAGGGGGAAAGGGGGCGGCGTATCCCCCTTGCCGGGCTCCCCGGGCCCCCCGGGCTTCCCGGGGTCCGGTGACGGACCCGGCCGGGACCGCGGTCCCGGCCGGGCGGTGTGTGATGTCCGGGCGGTGCTCAACTGTCGCGCCTCCTTCGGTACCGGGCGCGACTGCCCAGCGGCGAGGGCTGTGACGCGCCGTCGGTTGCAGACCTATGGGGCGTTCAGCCTTGCCGTGCGGACTCGAAGGCGGCTCGAAGACCGGTGGACACCGAGGGGCCCGTCCGGTCCTCCCGCGACGTCAGGGGCGGACGGTGTCCAGCGAGTGCACGAATTTATCGAGCAGACGGGCGAATTCCCGCTGCTCCTCCTCCGGCCAGCCCTCGAGCAGCCGGGCGTAGAACTGCTGGCGGGTGTGGTGGGCGGCGCTCACGGCCGCCCGTCCGGTGTCGGTGAGTTCCAGGCAGCTGCGCCGACCGTCCTCCTGGGAGGCCACCCGGAGAACGTGTCCGCTCTTGACCGCCGCGGTGACCAGGCGGCTGGCCCGGGAGGGGTCGATGGCGAGACGGTCGGCGACGAATCCGACCGTGACCGGCTGCTCGGGCCGGGCCGCCCCCTCGTCCACGGCGTCGATGACCGCCAGGGTGTTCAGGTCGATCGGCTCCGGCATCTCCTCGGCCACGGGCCGGGCGAGGCTTCGCCGGGACTGGCGGCGACGGATCCGCACCATGGCCGTCTCGATGGCGGTGAGCACGTCATCGTCCACCGGACTCGCGGTCTCCCTCACCCGTGCGGGTGGGGCCTGTGCAGGTGTGGTCATCTCGTCATCCCCACCGGGTTCCGATCATCGGTCCTTCTCTCCTCGAGCTTTCCAGCTTAACCGCATACGAGTGGACATGACACCATCAGGCGTGGAACACTTATATGAGTTAGTCATTCATGTGAAAGCAATCTACATCAGTAGGGGAATCCCGTGTCCGACACCCTCCGCACCTGTCTCTTATACACA
>NZ_VKHT01001660.1 GCF_014141535.1 Streptomyces alkaliphilus
GCGGCGGGGGTCGTCGAGTCGGAGGGAAATGCCAGGTCGCGGGGGAGGTGATGGATGATGGTGCGGGTGGTCAGTCGCCCGCCCGGGCCCTGTTCGACGCGGCGCTCGAGGAAGCCGATCTCCTCCAGCTCGCGCAGTGCACGGCGGATCAGGGTGCGGCCCTCACGCCATCGGGCACACAGCGACTCCACCGTCACCGAGGTGCCCTCGGGGGCCCACAGGATGTACAGGCCCATCGCGACCGTCAGCTCGATGGTCGCACGGGTGATCAATTCATTCGCCGCGAGGGTGTAGTTCTCGGTGTGCCGGACGTAAAGATGGCACACGCCGCCCGCCGGGCGGCTAAGCTGGTTCTCAGCCATCGGGAAGGTCTGCTCTTCCTGATCGGTCAGGCCCTCGGCGGGATTGCAGTCCCGCACGGGGGCCGAAGCTTTTTTACGGTTGTGGAAGCGACCATAACCCCACCGGGCCGCCGGAATCGCCCCGGGTACTTCGAAAGAGTGAGCACTATTTTTTCGTGGACGCCGCGAACGCCGCTCCGGGGAGGGT
>NZ_VKHT01001661.1 GCF_014141535.1 Streptomyces alkaliphilus
CCTTCCTTCTCCCCCGCCCCGACCCACCGGCCCGTACGCAAGGAGTCCTGCCGCAGTCATGAGTCCTCTCGCCGAACACGTCCTCCTCGCCTTCGACCCGGGGATCACCCCCAGCGGGGGCGGCCTGCCGGGATTGGCCGTCCTGAAGAACGTCGTCAGCTCGATCAACCTGTTCGGCATCATCGCCGTGGTCGGCGCGCTCGCCGTCAGCCTGGCGGTGTGGGCCTGGGGTCACCACAGCGGTGGTCACCAGGCCGAGGCCAACGGCAAGAAGGGAGCCGTCGTGGCCGCGGGCGCCGCCCTCGGTCTGGGTGCGGCGAACGGCATCGTGGCCTTCTTCTCGGCCCTGGGGTCGCAGGTCCAGTGACGCCGAAGCGATCCCTCCCACTCCCGGGCCGCCGCACCGGCTGGTCGACGGGGCGCCGCGCTCTCGTGCTCGCCGGTGTTCTGACCTGCCTGCTGGTCATCGCCGGGGTGAGTGCCCACCTCACCGGTCGCGACGCACCGCCCTCCTCCCCGCCCTGTCTCTTATACCCATCTCCGAGCCCA
>NZ_VKHT01001662.1 GCF_014141535.1 Streptomyces alkaliphilus
GTGTACAGCTCGGGGACCGGGTCGGGGTGGGTCCACAACCGGGCCTCGCGCACCGGCCAGGGGCCGTCCTCCGCGTGCACGGTCTCGCCGGCGAAGAGGGCGCGCATCACCTCGACGGAGAACTCCAGTCGGCTGTTGCGTTCGTCCTTGGGGGGCCACGGGTCGCCGGTGACCCGTTCGTTGAGGGCCTCACCGGAGCCGAGGGCCGCCCAGTGCCGGCCGGGGAACATCTCCCCGAGGGTGCCCATCGCCTGGGCCAGCACCACCGGGTGGTACCGGGTGCCGGGGGAGGTGACCACGCCCAGGGACAGGTCGGTGGCCTGGAGGGCGGCGCCCAGCCAGGTCCACGCGTGACCGGAGTGGCCCTGGCGGGTGTTCCAGGGGGCGAGGTGGTCGGAGCACATGCCGGCCCCGAAGCCCGCCCGTTCGGCGGCGCGGAGGGCGTCGAGCAGCACGCCGGGGGCGAACTGTTCGTGTGAGGCGTGGAAGCCGTAGACGGTCACGGCGTCCACGCCCCCCGGAGAGCGGCCGGGCGGCGACGCCGATCCC
>NZ_VKHT01001663.1 GCF_014141535.1 Streptomyces alkaliphilus
CACCCCCGGGACCGGCGTCCTCCCGCCCCGACGCCGCGATCGTCGGCAGCGGCCCCAACGGTCTCGCCGCCGCCGTGACCCTGGCCCGTGCCGGCCTGCGGGTCGTGGTCCACGAGGCCGCCGACACCCTCGGCGGCGGCCTGCGCGGGGCCGCCCTCTTCGACCCCGACGTCCACCACGACGTCTGCGCCGCCGTCCATCCGATGGCTCCCGTCTCCCGCTTCTTCCGGGAGTTCGACCCCGCGGCGCGGGGGGTCGTGATGGAGGCCCCCGAGGTCTCCTACGCCCACCCGTTGGCCGACGGCCGCGCCGCGCTCGCCCTCCGTGACCTGGAGGCCACCTGCGAGACCCTGGGACCGGTGGACGGTCGGCGCTGGCGCCGGCTGATGGAACCACTGCTGCGCCGCAGCGACGCCGTCGCCGACCTGCTGCTCTCCGGGCCGCGGCGGTTGCCCGATCCCCGGGCCGCCGCACTGTTGGCCTCCCGGGTGCCGGCGCACGGCACCCCCGCCGCGCTGCGCCGGGTGCTGGGCGGGGGCTTCCGG
>NZ_VKHT01001664.1 GCF_014141535.1 Streptomyces alkaliphilus
GTCGAGGGGCGGTGGCGGGTCCGCCCCGTTCCCGAACCGGCCCGGTACACCGCCGCCGTGGCGGAGGCGGTGCGCCGGATGCGCGCCGGCGACCTCCGCAAGGTCGTCCTGGCCCGCACCCTGGAACTCGAGGCCGATCGCGCACCCGACCTGCCCGCGGTCCTGAGCCGTCTCGCGCGCCGCGACCCCACCGGCCACACCTTCGCACTGCCCACCGCTCCCGGCCGCAGCCTGCTCGGCGCCAGCCCCGAACTCCTCCTCTCGCGCACCGGCGACCGGGTGGTCGCCAACCCGCTGGCCGGCTCCACCCCCCGCAGCCCCGACCTGGCCGAGGACGTCCGCCGGGCCGCCCGCCTCCTGGACTCCCCGAAGGACCTGCACGAACACGCCGTCGTCGTCGCCGACATCCGCGCCGCCCTCGAACCGTGGTGCGAGGAACTGGAGATACCCGAGCGGCCCGGACTCGTGCGCACCGCCGGGATGTGGCACCTGTCCACCACCGTCACCGGAACCCTCCGCGACCCGCGCCCCACCTCCCTGGAAC
>NZ_VKHT01001665.1 GCF_014141535.1 Streptomyces alkaliphilus
CATCAGAAGTGTGATGCCCATCGGCCCGGGACGCCGGAGGCGCCGCCGGGCACGCCTGGCGCCCCGAAGGGGAGGGGGGCCGAGCCGGAGGGCCTCCCCTCCGGGGCGGAGGCCCGCGATTCCCCCGCCGACTCCCTTACGGAGGCTCCGCCGGATGCCCTTTCCGGAATTCTTCCCGGTGCCCTCCCCCGCGATCGGAACCCCGGCGCGTCGGCGCGGGACGAACGACCCGGACGGGCGGAGTCGCCGCAGGACCGGGCGGAGCCGGTCGGTCGGCCGGGTGGCCGGGCCGGCGGGTGCCGCGCAGCCGGGGGAGGCCGGCTCGCCCGTCGCCCCGCGACGGGGGCGCCGCGGAAGCGGGCGGAGCCGGCCCCGCCAGGGAGGTCGGTCGGGGGGCGGTCCCCCCGAACCAGACTTAAAAGCATTTTGTACTACTTGTCTGATATTCATGAGAACGGATGGTGTCATCGAGACCCCGTCTCTCCCGGCAGCGCCTCCGACCGGACCCGGGAGAATGACCCGTGTGGCCGCATCCCGCTCCCC
>NZ_VKHT01001666.1 GCF_014141535.1 Streptomyces alkaliphilus
TTCGACACCGAGATACGCCGCATCGTCTGCACCACCAACGCGATCGAGTCCGTCAACGCCCGCATCCGCCGGGCGGTCAAGGCCACCAGGACCCCCGCCCCGGCTCGGGCCGCGCGCAGCAACAGCACCTCGCGCGCGTGGGGATGGGGGGCTCGGTCGTCCCCGTGAGAGGCGTCGCCGTCGTCCCAGCAGATCACCAGGCCGGGGTCGCGGACGGGGGCGAACATCGCCGCGCGGGTGCCGACCACCGCCCGCACCGAGCCCCGGTTGATCGCCAGCCAGCGTCGGTACCGGGCCTCGGGCCCGGCGTCGGCGGTCAGCAGGACGTGTCGGTCGGGGCCGAGGAGGGCGGTGAGCGCGGCGTCCGCCCGGGCGGCGGCACGACCGTCGGGGAGCACCGCCACGACGCCCCGCCCCGAGGCCAGACAGGCGGCTGTCGCGCGGGCGAGTTCGTCGGGCCACCCGGGGCCCGGCAGCGCGGTCCACACCGCTCTGGGGGATCCGCCGCCGGCCAGGGATTCCAGGTAGGCGGGTCCCCGGGGG
>NZ_VKHT01001667.1 GCF_014141535.1 Streptomyces alkaliphilus
ATGTTCGGCTGTGCGATCGGTCGCTGATCAGTCGGCGGCGGAGACCGCGTCGTCCACCGTGGGGTGGATGGGGAACACCTTCGTCAGACCGGTGATCCGGAAGATCTTCAAAATGCGCTCCTGGTTGCACACCAGACGCAACGAGCCCTCCTGCGCGCGCACGCGCTTCAGACCACCGACCAGCACTCCCAGGCCGGTGGAGTCGAGGAAGTCGACGCGCTCCATGTCCACGACCAAGTGGTGGTTGCCGTCATTCACCAGCTCCACCAACTGTTCGCGCAGCTTGGGCGCGGTGTACACGTCGATCTCGCCGCCTACCTCGACGACCGTGCGGTCGCCGACGTTTCGGGTCGACAGGGACAGGTCCACGGATCCTCCAGCACCTTGCTATCGAGCGGTCGCCCCCTGACGCCTCACCGCCTCGGGCAAGGGATGATCGGCAGCCGCCAGTGCATTCAATCACTTGTCCCGGCCGGGGACGATGACTTACGGCCATTGTCCGTCGGACCGGTGACACACTCGGGGTGATGTCCCGCCCGAAGA
>NZ_VKHT01001668.1 GCF_014141535.1 Streptomyces alkaliphilus
CCCCCGGCGTGACCTGCGCGGCGTCCACGGAAAATTGGTGCTCACTCTTTCGTGGTACGCGGGGCGATTCCGGGGGTCCGGTGGGGTTATGGTCACTTCCACAACCGTAAAAAAGCTTCGGCCCCCGTGCGGGATTGCAGTCCCGCCGAGGGCCTGACCGATCAGGAAGAGAACAGCTTCCCGATGGCTGAGAACCATTTTAGCCGCCCGGCGGGCGGCGTGTGCCATCTTTACGTCCGGCACACCGAGAACTACATCGTTCTGACGAACGAGTTGATCACCCGTGCGACCATGGGGCTGACCGTGGCGATGGGCCTGTACATCCTGTGGGCCCCCGAGGGCACCTCGGTGACGGTGGAGTCGCTGTGCGCCCGCTGGCGCGAGGGCCGCACCCTGATCCGCCGCGCGCTGCGGGAGCTGGAGGAGATCGGCTTCCTCGAGCGCCGCGTCGAACAGGGCCCGGACGGGCGGCTGACCACCCGCACCATCATCCACCACCGCCCCCGCGACCTGGAGTCCCTGCCCGTCGGGGCCACCCCGTCC
>NZ_VKHT01001669.1 GCF_014141535.1 Streptomyces alkaliphilus
CGCGGAGCCGACTGATCCGGTGGGGGTGGCGGCGCGTCCGCCGCCGGCGCGGCTCGCCGCACGGACGGGGGCGCGTCCCGGGGCGTCCTCGGCCAGCGCGTAGGCCGGGCCGGCGAGGACGGGACCGGGGTGCGCGACCGCGGCCAGGGCACGCAGGTGGGGGGCGACCGCCGTGCGCAGTGCGGCCAGGCCCGAGGCATCAGCCCGGACGTGTGGGTACACGGGACTCCCAGAGGCAGAGCGTTCGAACACGTGCAGTACGGGGACCGGAACCCGTCACCTGGTGGGCGGACGGGAGCCGGGGCGTCCGAGGAGAATAACCCTTTGTGCCGGACGTGCTACGCCGAGTTGCGAAAGTCGCCGTTTGGGTTCGAGTGCTTACGGTTTGGGGGTTGCGCGCCAGGGGAAAGCCATGCCAAATCTGATCAATTGGTGATTGAAAGTGTCGCTTTGAAGATCGAAAACAACGGCGTGGCCGAAACGGCGCGTCGGCGGGCGGGTTCGGTCCCGGGGCGGACCGGGGAAAACGGGCAGGCGGGAGG
>NZ_VKHT01000167.1 GCF_014141535.1 Streptomyces alkaliphilus
GCACGGGCCACGGGTCCGGTGCCCGTACGGGAGGGCACCGGACCCGTGGCCCGTGGGGTACGGGGCGGTGGCCCTCAACCCTCCGAGACCAGGATGGCCTTCGACGGGCAGATGTGTTCGGCGAGCTTGTGGGCGTCCACGGCCTCGGCACCCGAGGGCGAGTCGTCCAGCACGACCACCAGGCCGCTGTCGTCCTGGTCGAACACCGAGGGGGCGTTGAGCGCGCACAGTCCGGCACCGATGCAGCGGTCGCGATCCGCGTGAACCTTCATCCGTTCACCAGCCGACCATGAGCTTGTGGACCGGCGGCAGCCCGTCGACGAGCTCGATCGGCTCGTCGCTCTCGACCAGACGCAGCCCGGGGAACCGCTGGATCAGGCCGGACAGGCACAGCTCCAGCATCAGGCGTGCGACGTGCTGCCCCAGGCACTGGTGGACGCCGTAGCCGAAGGCCAGGTGGTCCCGCGCGTCGCGGTGGATGTCGAAGGCGTCCGGGTCGGAGTACTTGGCCGGGTCGCGGTCACCCAGGCCCTTGAGCACCAGGATGCCCTCACCCTCCTTGATGGTCACGCCGTCGATCTCCACGTCGGCGAGCGCCACCCGGGCGATGATCTCGTCCACCAGGCTGAAGTGGCGCAGCACCTCGTCCACCGTCCGGGGCATCAACCCCTCGGTGTCGGCTCGCAGCGCCGCCAGCTGCTCGGGGTGCTCGAGCAGGGCCTGGGTGCCGAGCGCGATGCGGTTCACGATGAACTCGTAGCCCGCCAGCAGCAGCATCTTGGTCATCAGGGTCAGACCGTGGTGGTCGAACTCCTCGGTCCGACCGGCCCGGCTGATGAAGTTGCCGAGCATGTCGTCGGTGGGGTTGTTCTGCTTCTCGGTGACGAGGGTCGCGAAGTACTTCATCAACTCCTCGTTGGCGGCCAGCTTCTCGTCCATGGTGTACGAGTGCCGGGTGCCGACCATGATCGCCGCGTTCCGGGTGAAGGTGTCCTGCTCGGCGTCGGGGATGCCGGCCAGTTCGCAGATCACCCGGGCGGGGAGCGGCAGCGCCAGGCTCTGGACCAGGTCCACGGGCCCGCCCCGGACCTCCATCCGGTCCAGGTACTCGTCGACCAGTTCCTGCACCCGGGGCCGCAGCTTCTCCACGGCCTTGACGGTGAAGTCCGGGAGCGCCATCTGACGGACCCGGGTGTGGCGCGGCGGATCCATGGTCACCAGGAGGTTCTTGGAGTCCTTGGCGATCATGTCGAGCAGTTCCTGCGGCGCCGGGAACCGGATGGGGAACGTGGGGTGCGGCTCCACGCTGAACCGGTCGTCGGCCAGCAGTCGCTGGATCTGGTCGTGTCGGGCGACCAGCCACGCCTTGCTGCCCGACGGCATCGTGACCTGTGTCAGCGGACGGCCTTCGGGCAGCTGCTCGTACTCGGGCAGCAGCGGGTTGGGCCAGCCGCGAGGGGCGACGGGGCAGGTCGCCCCCCTTTCCACGGCGTCGGTCATCGTTACCCCTTGTCTGTCTGTGGTCTGTGACCCTGCAGGGGCCGATGTTATGGACCGGTTCCCGTTCGTCGGGGGTCCTTGCCACTTGCTGCAGCGCGGGCCGATTCGAAGAATTCGAATTCCTCGACTCCTCGAATCGTTTCCGGAAAATGCAGCCGTGCACGACAGTCATTGTCCGATCGTGTATTCGTTTGGCAGGAACGTCGATGAACCCCGGTCCGTGAGGGCCGGGGCGCGCCGCGTGGGCGCGGTACCCGCCCTTCACGGCAGGTGAGCCGGTCGACCCGCGGTGACGGCGGAACGACCGAAGTGGTCCATCCCGCCGACCGTCGGCGCCCGACCGGAGACCCGGATCGGCTTGGCCCGAAGAAACAGAGGACAGATGTCTGACTCGTCAGCCACGGTTCTGCCACTGACCGCCGGCCAGGCCGGAATTTGGTACGCGCAGAGCCTGAGCGGTCCGAACGCGACATTCCACGCCGCGATGTACCTGGAAATAGTGGGGTCCCTCGACCCGGAGCTGTTCCTGGCGGCCATGCGTCGGGTGGTCACCGAGGCCGAGGCGCTGCGCGCCCGCTTCGTCGACGACGGGACCGGCCCGGCGCAGGTGATCGAGCCGATCACCGACTGGTCGGCGCAGCCCCTGCACGTCCTGGACCTCACCGCCGGGGATCGGCCGGAGCAGGAGGCCGAGGAGTGGATGTGGGCGGACGCGAACACCCCGGTGGACGTGTTCGAGGGGCCGCTGTACCGGTTCGCGCTCATCAGGGTCGCCGCCGACCGCTTCTTCTTCTACCACCGCTACCACCACCTGGTGATGGACGGGTTCGGCGCGAACCTGGTCGCGGCGCGTCTCGCCGAGGTCTACACGCGGCTCGTCGCCGGTGAGGACCCCGCCGCCGGGGCGTTCCCCCCGCTGCGCGAACTCATCGACGACGAGACGGCCTACCGGCGGTCCGCCGCCTTCGGGGCCGACCGGGACTTCTGGACCGATCGGTTCGCCGACAAGGCGACCGCCGTCGGCCTCGGCGATCGCCCGACCGGCCTGCCGACCGAACTGCTCCGGGGCACCCGGACCGTCACGCCCGGGACGGGGGACCGGATCCGCGACGCCGCCCGCGACGTCCGGGTCGGCTGGCCGGCCGCGGTGCTGGCGGCCGTCGGCGCCTACACCAGCCGGATCACCGGCAGCGGCGAGGTGGTGATCGCGCTGTCGGTCGCCGCCCGTTCGACGACCGTGGCGCGCGCCGTGCCCGGCATGGTGTCCAACGTGGTCGGGGTGCGGCTGACGGTGCGGCCGGACATGACGGGTGGTGAGCTCATCCGGCACGCGCACCTGCGGATGCGCGAGGCGTCCCGGCACAAGCGCTACCGCTACGAGGACCTGCGGCGTGACCTCAAGCTCCTGGGTTCGGACGGCCGGTTGATCGGACCGCGGGTGAACCTGAGCATCGGCGCGCCCGACCTGCGCTTCGCGGATCTGCCCGCGACCGTGCGACCGATGATCGCCGGGCACGACGACGACCTGTCCCTGATCGTGTACGCCCGGCGGGACGGCGGTTTCCGGCTCGACGTGTCTGCGAACCCGGAGGTGTACGACCCCGAGGCGGTGCGGCGGCACCACCGCCTCATCGCCCGGCTGCTGGACGAGCTCGTCACGCGCCCGGACCGTCCGATCGGCGGCCTGGACATCGTCGAACCCGGGACGCTGACGCGCCTGGTGGACGTGTGGGGCGGCGCGGCCTCCACGGCCGAACCGGTCGGGGAGGCCACCTTGCCCGAACGGTTCGCCGAGGTGGCCGCCGCACACCCGGACCGCACGGCGGTGGTCCACCCCGACGGCTCCACCACCCGCTCGCTGACCTACCGGGAGTTGGACGCGCGCTCCAACCGGCTGGCCCGGCTGTTGATCGAGCACGGCGTGCGGCGCGGACAACTCGTCGCGCTCGCGGTGCCGCGTTCCACGGACACGATCGTGGCGCTGCTGGCGACCCTGAAGACGGGTGCCGCCTACCTGCCGATCGACCCGGAGTCACCCGCCGACCGGGTGGCCCACATACTCGGTGACGCCGGGCCCGCCGCGGTGATCACCTGCCGGCGCGACGCCTTCGCCCATCCGGCCGTGGACGTGCCGGAGATCGGGCTGGACAGCCCGGAGACGGAGGCCCGGCTCGCCGAACTGTCGGACCTCCCCGTCCGGGACGAGGAGCGCGGCGGGCGGATCCTGCCCGACCAGGTCGCCTACGTCATCTACACCTCCGGCTCCACCGGCCGGCCCAAGGGCGTCATGGTCGCCCACCGGAACGTGATCCGGCTGTTCGGTTCGACCGACCGGTGGACCGGCTTCGGCCCGGACGACGTATGGGCGCTGTTCCACTCCTACGCCTTCGACTTCTCGGTGTGGGAGATCTGGGGTCCCCTGCTGTACGGGGGCGCGCTGGTGGTGGTGCCGTTCGCGGTGAGTCGTTCGCCCGAGGACTTCCTGCGGCTACTGGTCCGGGAGCGGGTCACCGTGCTCAACCAGACGCCCTCGGCCTTCTACCAGTTGATCCAGGCCGATCGGGACCACCCGGAGGTCGGCGGCGAACTCGCCCTGCGGTTCGTGATCTTCGGCGGCGAGGCGTTGGAGTTCGGTCGGCTGGGCGATTGGTACGAGCGGCACGCCGAGGACAGCCCGCGGCTGGTGAACATGTACGGCATCACCGAGACCACGGTGCACACCACCGAGTTGGCGCTCACGGCGGCCGACGCGACGGCCGGTACCGGCAGCATGATCGGTCTGGGCATCGAGGACCTGCGGGTCTATGTCCTCGACACCGCGCTGCGTCCGTCCCCGCCGGGGGTGATGGGCGAGCTGTACATCGGGGGGCCCGGTGTCGCCGATGGTTACCTGGGGCGCCCGGACCTGACCTCCACCCGGTTCGTCGCCGATCCCTTCGGCCCGCCCGGCCGGCGCATGTACCGGTCCGGTGACATGGCCCGCTGGGCCCCGGACGGCAGCGCGAACCTGGAGTACCTGGGGCGTGCCGACCACCAGGTCAAGATCCGCGGTTTCCGGATCGAGCTGGGCGAGATCGAGGCGGCCGTGCTGCGCCACCCCGATGTCCGGCAGGCGGCCGTCGTCGTCCGTGAGGACGCCTTCGGCGACAAACGGCTGGCGGCTTACGTCGTCGGTGACTTCGGGGGCCCCGAGGGCCGGTCCGCGCCGGATGCGGCGGAGTTGCGCAAGCACACCGCGGCCGTGCTGCCCGACCACATGGTCCCGTCGTGGTTCGTCGGCATGGACTCGCTGCCCCTGACCACGAACGGAAAGCTCGACACCCGGGCCCTGCCGGCGCCGGACCCCACCGTCACCGCCGCCGGCCGCGCGCCGCGCACCCCGGAGGAGGAGATCGTCTGCGGTCTCTTCGCGGAGATCCTGGGTGTTCCGGCGGTCTCCATGGACGACAACTTCTTCGATCTGGGTGGGCACTCGCTGCTGGCGACCCGCTTGGTGAGCCGGATCCGCGCGGCCTTCGGTGTCGAACTCGCGATCCGCACCGTCTTCGAGTCGCCGACCCCCGCCTCGCTGCTCACCTGGCTGGCCGGCAACGGTCATGTCCCCAAGGCCAGGCGCCCGCTGACCCCGATGGACAGGCCCGAGGAGATCCCCCTGTCCTTCGCCCAGTTGCGGCTGTGGTTCGTCGACAAGATCGACGGCGGCGCGGGTACCTACAACATCCCGCTCGTGGTGCGGCTCAACGGCTCCCTGGACCGCGAGGCGCTGCGGGCCGCCATCGGCGACGTGGTGGGCCGGCACGAGAGCCTGCGCACCGTCTTCCCCGATCGGGACGGCACGCCGCGCCAGCACATCCTGTCCCCCGAGGAGGCGACGCCGGTCATGGACGTGACCGACATCGCCGCCGACCGGTTGGCCGACGCCATGGCCGAACGCGCCGGCATCGGGTTCGACCTGGCCTGCGAGGCACCCATCCGCGCCCACCTGTTCGCCGTCTCCGAGGACGAGCACGCCCTGCTCATGCCGGTGCACCACATCGCCGGCGACGGCTGGTCCCTCGTACCGCTCACCCGCGACCTCCAGAGCGCCTACACCGCCCGCTGCCGGGGGAAGGCCCCCCAGTGGGCCCCGCTGCCGGTGCAGTACGCGGACTACACGCTGTGGCAGCGCGAGATCCTGGGGGACGAGACCGACCCGGACTCGGCCATCTCCGCCCAGCTCGCCCACTGGAAGCGGTACCTGGCCGGGCTGCCGCAGGAGGTCACCCTGCCCACCGACCGGCCCCGGCCGGCCGTGGCCTCCTACCGCGGCGAGACGCTGCGCTTCGAACTGCCCGAGCGGCTGTACCACCAGGTGACGCGGTGCTCGCGCGAGTACGACGTGAGTCCGTTCATGGTGGTGCAGACCGCGTTGGCGGTGCTGCTGGGCAAGCTCGGCGCCGGGGACGACATCCCGCTGGGCATCTCGATCGCGGGACGCACCGACGAGGCGCTGGACGATCTGGTCGGCTTCCTGGTCAACACCCTGGTGCTGCGCACCGACCTCACCGGTGACCCGCACTTCGCCGACCTGCTGGGCAGGGCCCGCACGGACGGCCTGGCCGCCTTCGCCAACCAGGACCTGCCCTTCGAACGACTGGTCGAGGCGCTCAACCCGGAGCGCTCGGCGGGCCGGCACCCGGTCATCCAGGTCGGGCTCGGCTTCCAGAACAACGCGACGCCGGAACTGGAACTGCCCGACCTCGACGCGTGGATCGAACCCGCGATCACCCACACCGCCAAGCTGGACCTGCTCTTCGACTTCCGCGAGGTGCGGGGCGGGGACGGGACGCCCGACCACATGGCCTGCGCCGTCGAGTACGCGACCGACCTGTACGACCGGTCGACCGTCGAACGGCTCATCAGCCGTCTGGTCCGGCTGTTGGACCGGGCGACCGGGCACCCCGACAGCCGACTGAGCCAACTGGACGTGCTCGACCCCGAGGAGCGGCAGCGCATCCTCGTGGACTGGAACGCCACCGACCGCGCCGTGCGCCTCGACACCCTGCCGGCGCTCTTCGCCGCCCGGGCCGAGAGCACCCCCGACGCCGTCGCGGTGGTCGCGGGCGACGAGGAGGTGCGGTACGGCGAACTGGAGGCGCGGGTCAACCGGTTGGCCGGGCACCTGATCGCCCACGGGGTCGGCGCGGAGGACCGGGTCCTGCTGGTCATGCCGAAGTCGGTGGACCTCGTCGTGGCGCAGCTCGCCGTGGTCACCGCCGGCGCGGCGTTCGTGCCGGTCGACCCCGGCTATCCGCGGGAGCGCATCACCTTCATGGCCGAGGACTGCGCGCCCGTCCTGGCCCTGACCACCGGTGCGGTGGCGGAACTGGTGGCGGAACTGGTGGGAGAACTGGTGGGGGAACCGGTGGGGGAACCGGT
>NZ_VKHT01001670.1 GCF_014141535.1 Streptomyces alkaliphilus
CCCCACCCCGCGGGCGCCGGACGGACATCCCGCGCCGCGTCCCGTTCCCGCGCCGCCGCCATCCGCGCCGGGGGAGCGGACAACTCCGGCCCTCCCCGCACCTGGAGCGGCCTTCCCGGCGGAACTCTGTGAGCAGGCCGAGTTCCTCGGGGACCCGGTGCTCCCGTCCCGTTGTCGGGAGATCATGCCCACCGGCCCGGTGCGCTGACCCGTCTCGCCCGCAGGCGTGCCCGGGCCACCCCGGGGCACGGCACCACCCCGGCCCAATCGTCCCGTCGGATGTCCCGGACGGGGCCGGCGGGAGGCGACACGCCGCCGTCGAACAGCAGGTGCCCCGCGAATCGTCCCGGCACGTGATGGACTCGACGCCCGGAACCGCATCCCGGACCCCCACCCGAAAAACCCCCGCGGACAACCTTCGTGACCCTGCATCCGAACGCGGGGGTCGGACGGAAGCGGGAGCACCCGAGTACCACCGATGCGAGAGAGAGGAACCGTGACGCGCTCTGCCAGGGCCCAGGGCCACCCCCCGACCGGAACG
>NZ_VKHT01001671.1 GCF_014141535.1 Streptomyces alkaliphilus
GTCCCAGGCCCGGGCCACCCCCTCCGAGAGCAGGTGCCCGCCGATGCCCCGCCCCCGGAAGTCCGGCAGCAATCCGAAATACGAGATCTCCACCGCGCCTGCCGACTGCCCCTCCAACTCGATGAAGCCCGCGGGGGTGTCGTGAACGTACGCCACCAGGGTCTCCACGGCGGGGCGCTCCAGAAAGACCCGCCACCGCTCGCGGTCCCAGGACAGGCGGTCCGTCCAGCTCACGTCCCCGCCCACCGCCGTGTAGAGGAAACGGCTGAACTCGGGGGAGGGGACCCGCGCCCGTGCGACGCGCACCCCCTGCGCGGGATCGGGGGCGGTCGCCGGGCGCGGGTCCGTCGGCGAGGTCTGTTCGAGATACCAGGTGACCACCTCCACCCCGTTCGTTCCGTCCGGCCCATCCCGTTCGTCGGGTCCCCCGGCACCGCCGGGTACCCGCTGTTCACCGCGCGGATCGATCGAACCGTTCACACGGTCATCCCAGCACACCCCCGCCGGGTGCGTTCCGCCGGCCGCCGAACGGCCCCATC
>NZ_VKHT01001672.1 GCF_014141535.1 Streptomyces alkaliphilus
GACCTGGCGCCCGTGCTGCACTGGGTCCTGGACCGACTCCACGAACCGCTGACCGTCGCGCGACTCGCCCGCCGCGCCCACCTCGGCGAGCGCACCTTCGCCCGCCGCTTCCGCGACCGGCTCGGCACCACCCCCCTCCAGTGGGTGCCGCAACAACGCGTGCGACTGGCCCAGGAGCTGCTGGAGACCACCGACGAGCCGGTGGAGGGCGTCGCCCGCCGCACCGGTTTCGGGCCGGCCGCCAACCTCCGCCACCACTTCGGGCGCGTCGCCGGGGTCTCCCCGCAGACCTACCGCCAGGTCTTCCGCCACCGCGCCACCGCGCCACCGCGCCGCCGGCGGCGCCGTCACCGGCGCCGAGCCGGCGGGCTCCGGCACCGTCACCACCTGAGGCACGGCCCGGGCCGTGCGCCCGGGGGCCGTCCCCGCTCACGGCCCGAAGAGGGTTTCCGTCACCCGCCGGCCCGCCCCGACGCCCTCGCCGACGAACGCCCCGCCGGCCCCGGAAGCGCCCGGTCGCCGGCCGGGGATCACCGACC
>NZ_VKHT01001673.1 GCF_014141535.1 Streptomyces alkaliphilus
CTGGCAGCGCCAAACCCTGATCGCAGCCTTCATCGGTGTCGGAATCCTGGTGGGGCCCGCCGCGCTGGACTCCAGGGGCCCGCAGCACCCGCCCAACCCCGCCTGGCTCGCCGAGCGCTACCCCTCGGGGGAGACCGCCCAACTGCGCCGGGTCTACGTGCGCCCGGAACACCGACGGCGCGGCCTGGCCCGCCGCATGGTGGACGAGCTCGTCGCCTTCGCCGTCGCGGAGGGCGGCTACCGCTCGCTCTACCTGCACACCGACCCCACCGTGCCGGGAGCCGAGGCGTTCTGGCGGTCGCTGGGGAAGGTGGTGTGCGACGAACGGTCGGCCCCGGACGGCGGACAGGGGATCCTGCACGTGGAGCTCCCCCTGCTCCACCCGGGGAGCCACGCCGAGGTCGGCGCCCCCGGAACCCGGAGGGTGGGAGCCGGAACCCCCGCACCGTCATGAAAACCATTGTCGGGTAATCTCGGGACGATCCGGCCGGATCGCCGACGCCCCGCGCCGATCGCCCCGGCTGCGGGAACCACCACC
>NZ_VKHT01001674.1 GCF_014141535.1 Streptomyces alkaliphilus
GGTGGGGGCCCTGGCCCGAGGAGGTCCACCAGCGGGGTGAGACATTCTTCCCGGGGGATGTCGAAGCCGAGCACGTGCGGCGCGGCGTGACGGGGTTCATGCCGGACATGAGGGAGTTGCGGGCGGCATCGGCGCGGGACCCGGGGCGTGCACGGCTGAACCTGCCGGACGCGGCCACCTCGTTGCTGGTGCTTCCGTTGTTGGCGCGCGGTGTGGTGCTGGGCGCGGTGCCGCTGTGGCGCACCGGCGACAGGACCCCCTTCGACGCGGCCGATGTCCAGTTGGCGGAGGAGATCGGCTCACGCCTGGCGCTGGGGTTGGACAACGCCCGGCGCTACACCCGGGAGCGACGCACGGTGGAGGCTTTGCAACGCAGCCTGCTGCCGCGACTGTCGGCGCGGCTGAGCGCGGCGCGGACCACCGGGGCGTATGTCCCGGCCGGTACCGCCGCCGGCACCGGCGGCAGCTGGTACGACGTGATCCAGCTGTCGGGCACGCGGGTGGCGTTCGTGGTCGGGCGGGTGGCCGGGGCGGGGG
>NZ_VKHT01001675.1 GCF_014141535.1 Streptomyces alkaliphilus
CCCCCTGAACCCGCCACAGTCGCCGACCCTGCCGGCCCAACTCGGCCAACGGCTCCAGGGCCCGGTCGCGTTCGCGCTCCCGGGTCCCCGCGGCGGCGATCGTGCGCGCCCCCGTCAGCGTCTCCACCAGCCGCGCGGCCAGTGCCCCCTGCGCCACCTGGTACCGCGTCACACAGTCCGAGGTGGACCGCGCGAAGGACCGCAGCAACACGATCAGCGGCGGCGCGCCGAGCAACACCACCAGGGCGAGGCGGGGATCGAGCAGGAAGAGGGCGACCAGCCCGCCGATCGGGGTGAGCACCGCCGGCACCAACCCCGCCAGGGCGACGGGCAACCCGGCGGCGTGCGCGGCGTTGACGGTGCCCCGGGTCACCGTGTCCCCCGCCCCGAAGCGTCGGGTCGCCTCCGGCCCGACGGCGAGCAGCCGGTTCACCAGATCCCGTCGCAGCACGGCGGTGACCCGCGCGTCCGTGGTACCCGACAACACCGTGCGCACCCCCTCCAGCGCCACGGCCGCCCCGATCAACCCCACGCACC
>NZ_VKHT01001676.1 GCF_014141535.1 Streptomyces alkaliphilus
GGCCCCGCGGGGACGCCCCGTCCTGGAACGCGCCCTGCGCCGTGAACGCGAGCGCTGCGCCGGCCTGCTGGCCACCGCCCGGGGCGTCCCCGCGGGGCCCGAGCGCGACGCCGCCTGGCACCGCGCCCGCCGGGCCGCCAAACGCGCCCGCTACGCGGCGGAGACCGCCGAACCGGTCCTGGGCTCCGCCGCCCGCGACGAAGCCGCCCGATTCCGCCGTCTCCAGGACCTCCTGGGCGACCGTCAGGACGGTGTCCTGGCTCGTGAGGCCCTCCTCGAACTGGCGGAGGAGGCCGAGGCGGCCGGTGAGTCGGCCTTCACCCACGGCGTGCTCCACGGCCGGGAGACCGCCCGCGCCCGCGAGGCGGAGCGGGCCGCGGGCGCCGTGGAGGAGGCACTCGATCCCCCGCCGGCCCGGGGCCCGGTACGCTGAATGGTCAAGGGCCGTCCGGCACCCGTCGGTCCCCGCCCGCGGCACCCGCGTCGGCGACCCGCCGGACGGCGACCGTCGGTGACCGGCGGCCGTCCCCGGCCC
>NZ_VKHT01001677.1 GCF_014141535.1 Streptomyces alkaliphilus
GCCCCCTCCCCGGGCCGTCCCCGGCACCGCCCGCGATCCACCGAGCGGCGGACGGTCGTCCCGGACAGCGATATCCTCGTCATGTCCCCTGCCGGGGGCGCGCAGCCACCGAAGGGGAGGGAGGAAGCGCCGATGTACGGTCAGCCGTCCGGGCCCGCTTTCGCACCGGTGCCGAAGCCCCTGTACACCGGCCCCCGGGTGGTCGTCCCGCGACTGCTCCTCGCCTGTGTGCCGGTCCTCTCCCTGGGCCTGCTCGCCTGGGTGCCCTTCCTGCGCATGGCGCTCCAGGGCCGCCGCAACCGGGACTGGGCCGTGCTCTGCGTCTGGGTCACGATCACCCTGACCTACGCCGCGGTGGTCGCGGAGTCCCCGGACGTGCCGGAGGATGGCCCGTTCGCCTTCTGGTTCGCGATGCTGTTCATGCTCGCGCACCTGGGCGGTGCCACCGTGCACGCCATCCTCGGCGACATCGCCGTGCAGAAGTACCGGCGCCGCCGGGACACCCCGCCCGCCGGCTGGGCCCCGCCCCTCGG
>NZ_VKHT01001678.1 GCF_014141535.1 Streptomyces alkaliphilus
GCGATTCGGGACCTGCGGTGGACAGATGCCGAGGCGGGGTTCCGGCCGGTGGGGGAGAGCCGGATCGTGACCGGGGTCGTTCGCCGGGTGATGGATCGGATTCGATCGGAGTCCCTTCCCGATGAGGTCTTTGATCCGGTGGAGGGGATGGAGGGAAGCGGAACCCCCGCAGGGGGGTGGTCCCCCGGCGCCGCGGCGGATCCGGCGGACGGCGTGATCGCCGAGGAGTGGGGCCTCTCACCTCTGGAGGGGGAGCTCGCGGAGCGGCTGTTCGACGCCGTTGACGGGGCGCCGGAGTGCCCACCGGCCGACTCCGTGCGGGTACGGGTGGAGTCGGCGCGAAGTGGCGCCCCGTCCTCCCCGACCGCGTTCGACGAGGTGTGCGAGGAGACGGGGGAGGTGTGGGGGCCGAAGGTGCGGCTCGGGACGGAGCCGGTAGCCGAGCCCGGAGGGATGGAGCCCGCCGGATGCGAGGAGCGGGGCGCGCCTCCACCGGGCTCGGCTCTCCCGTCGACCTGCGGGAAGGGGGCGGC
>NZ_VKHT01001679.1 GCF_014141535.1 Streptomyces alkaliphilus
GTTCCCGGGCCGGCGGGGCCCGGCCGGCACAATCGCCCGGTCGTCGGTTCGACACGGACCGGCCGGCGGGTTCGAAGAACCCCGGAGCGTCGGGGAAGCGGTGGAGCAGCCGCGGGAAGAGGCGGGGACGGCATGCGCCTGATCGACACGGTGGCGTGGGTGTGTGTGGAGGACGGTCGGATCCTGGGGACCCGGAGCCGGGGGCGGACGCTGTTCTACATCCCCGGTGGCAAGCGGGAGACCGGGGAGAGCGACCTGGAGACCCTGGTGCGGGAGGTGCGGGAGGAGGTGGGTGTGGAGCTGCTGGTCGACACCGTCGAACCGGCCGGGGTGTACGAGGCGGAGGCCGACGGCCACGGTGCGGACGCGGTGGTGCGGATGGCCTGCTACACCGCCCGGCACCGGGGGGCGCTTCGGGCCGGGGGCGAGATCGAGGAGGTGGCCTGGCTGACCTACGCGGACCGGGACCGGACCGCGCCGGTGGATCGGGCGGTCTTCGACGATCTGCGGGACACCGGTCTGCTGGCCTGACC
>NZ_VKHT01000168.1 GCF_014141535.1 Streptomyces alkaliphilus
CCCCCGCCCGGACACGCCGACGGGGCGCCCCGGGTGACCCCGTGACGCCCCGTCCGTCCGGTCGTTCAGGAGTGCTCGGCCTCCACGTGCTCGCCGAGGTAGGCGGCCCGGATCCGGGGATCGGCCAGCAACTCCCCGGCCGGTCCCTCCATCACCATCTCGCCGGTCTCCAGGACGTAGCCCCTGTTGGCCAGTTGCAGGGCCCGGGAGGCGTTCTGCTCGACCAGCAGCAGGGTGGTGCCCTGCTCGTTGATCTCCCCGAGGATGTCGAAGATCTGCTGGACGATCAGCGGTGCCAGGCCCATCGAGGGCTCGTCGAGCAGCAGCAGCTCCGGCTTGCCCATCAGGGCGCGCCCGATGGCCAGCATCTGCTGTTCGCCGCCGGACAACGTGCCCGCCACCTGCTTGCGACGCTCGGCGAGGCGGGGGAAGAGGTGGAAGACCCGCTCGAGGTCCCTCGGGTCCGGCCGCTTGAAGCGGTAGGCCCCCATGTTGAGGTTCTCCAGCACGTTCATGCGGGCGAAGACCCGCCGCCCCTCGGGAACGTGGCCGATGCCGAAGCGGACCAGTTCGTGGGAGGGGATGCCGTCCACCCGCTCGCCGTGCAGCAGGATGCCGCCCTGTCGGGGGGCGATCATGCCGGAGGCGGTCTGCAGGGTGGTGGACTTGCCCGCGCCGTTGGCGCCGAGCAGGGCCACCACCTCGCCCGTCCGCACGCTCAGGTTGATCCCCTTCAGGGCCTCGATGGCCCCGTAGAAGACGTGCAGGTCCCGCAGTTCCAGCAGGGGTGGCTCACCGGCGGGGTCGCCGGTGGGCGCGGCCTTCTCGGTGGTCACCCTCGCGGTCCCCTCGGTCGTGCGGTGGTCGTTCGGGTCGCTCACGGCCGCTCCTCCCCGTCGTTCGACCGGCCCTCGGCGGCCCGATCGCCGCCCCGCCACTCCGGGTCGTCGGCGTGTTCGGCGTCCAGGTCGGCCACCAGATCGGCGACCGCCTCCGCCTCCTCCTCGTCCGAGGCCCCGAGGTAGGCCTCGATGACCGCCGGGTCGCGCTGGACCTGGCCCGGCGTGCCCTCGGCGATCTTCCGGCCGAAGTTGAGCACCGCGACCCGGTCGGCGACCGACATCACCAGCCGCATGTCGTGCTCGATGAGGAGCACGCTGACGCCCAGCTCGGTGTTGATCCGGCGGATCAACTCCTCCAGGTCGTGCTTCTCGGTCGGGTTGGTGCCCGCCGCCGGCTCGTCCAGCAGGAGCAGTTCCGGTTCGGTGGCCAGCGCGCGGGCGATCTCCAGACGGCGCTGCTCGCCGTAGCTGAGGGAGGCGGCCAGCTCGTTGATCCGGTGTTCCAGGCCGACGAAGCGCATCACCTCGTGGGCCCGTCGGTCGCTGTCGCGTTCGGCTCGCCGGGCGTGCGGCAGGCCGAGCATGATCGAGACGGCGTCGGTGCGCTGCCTGGTCTCCACCGCGATCTTGACGTTCTCCAGCGCGGTGAGCGCCCCGAACAGGCGGATGTTCTGGAAGGTGCGGGCCAGGCCGAGCCGGCTGACCCGGAACGGCTTGCGACCGCGCAGTTCCTCCTCCCCGCCGGCCCGGGGCCGGTAGGTGATGGCTCCCTCCTGGGGCAGGTAGGCGCCGGTCAGGGAGTTGAACAGGGAGGTCTTGCCGGCCCCGTTGGGGCCGATGATGGCCAGGATCTCGCCGCGTCGCATCGCCAGGTCGACGTGGTCGAGGCTGGTCAGTCCGCCGAAGCGGAGGGTGACCCCGGAGGTCTCCAGGATCGTGGGGTGGGGCTCGGCTCCGCCCTCGGCGGGGCGGTCGGCCGCCCTCTTCGTCTCGGTGGTCACGACGGGGTGTCCCCTCCCGTGGTCGCGGGGCGTCCACCGGCGGCCGGCATGGCCCTGGTGGCGGTGCCCTCCTCCGCCATGTGCAGTTCACGGACCCGTCTGCGCGAGGGCCACAAACCCTGCGGTCGGTAGATCATCATGATCACCAGCAGAGCACCGAGGTACATGTAGCGGTCCTGGGCCGGGACGGTGTCCCGCAGGAACTCCGGCAGCCAGATGAGGATGGCGGTGCCCAGGAGCACACCGGGAATGGAGCCCATTCCGCCGAAGATCACATAGGACAGCACCAGCACCGAGAACAGCACGATGAAGAACTCGGAGTTGATGAAGCCGAGCTTGCTGGCGTACACCACGCCGGCCACACCGGAGGTGGAGGCGCCGATCGCGAAGGCCAGCAGCTTGAAGCGGACGGTGTCCACGCCGGTGGCGGCGGCGGCCACCTCGTCCTCGCGGATGGCGGTCCAGGCGCGGCCCACCCGGGAGTGCTCCAGGCGGATGAACAGCACCAGCAGGGCGACGATGAAGCCGAGCTGGAGCCAGTAGTAGGGGCGCGGGTCCAGACCCCACTGGTAGCTGAAGAAGCCCAGGTCGATGCTGAAGCGGTCCACCGAGGCGCCCCGGGTGCCACCGGTGAACTCGACCCAGTTCTTCGCCATCAGGTAGACGATCTCGTGGAAGCCGAGGGTGACGATGGCCAGGTAGTCGCCGCGCAACCGCAGTGTCGGGGCGCCCAGCAGGACGCCCGCCACCAGACAGGTGATCACGGCGATCGGGATGACCGCGAAGTTGTTCAGCTCGAACGGCGGGGCGACCGGCAGGGAGCCGGTCCAAAAGGCCGCGCTGTAGGCGCCGATCGCGAAGAAGGCGATGAAGCCGAGGTCGAGCATGCCGGCCCAGCCGACCACCACGTTCAGGCCGATGGCCAGCAGGACGTAGATGGCGATCTGGTCGACCAGGACCTGCTGCCAATGCCGACTGACCAGGAAGGGCAGCACGATCAGGAAGACCAGCAGGGCGGTGAGGGCGAGCATCCGCAGACGCGGGTCGCGGCGCCAGACGGTGCGGGCCCGCTCGGCGGGGCCGGTGCCGGCGCGGCGGGCGGTGGACCAGGCGTTGGCCACCGGGGCGCGCAGGAACTCGCGGACCACCCAGATCAGCAGGCAGGCGCCGACCCACAGCCACAGGCCGGGGCCGGTCATGTTCTCCCGCATGGCGTGGAAGATGTCGCGGTTGGTGCCCTGTTCGCCGGTGACCTGGGCACCGACGAGGGCCACGCCCATGAGGGCGGCCAGGCGCTTGAAGCGGGGGTTGGCGTACCAGGCGGTGCGGCGCAGGCGGGCGGCCTCGGCGGCCCGCTTCGAGCCGATGGGGCCGGCGGCGCCGGTGGTGGGAGTGTTGTCGGTCGCTGTCATGCCGTCCTCGCCACGCGCTCGCCGAGAATGCCGGTCGGACGGATCATCAGCACCAGGACCAGGGCCCCGAAGGCACCGAAGTACCGCCAGGCGTCGCCGAAGACATCGACGGTGAACGCCTCGACGATGCCGAGGGTCATGCCGCCGAGCATGGCGCCGCGCACGTTGCCGATCCCGCCGAGGACCGCCGCCGCGAAGGCGGTGATGCCGGGCAGGAAGCCCATCGTGTAGAAGACCTGGTTGGTGGTGCCGAACAGGAAGCCGGCGGCTCCGCCCATCAGGCCGCCCAGGATGAAGGTGCGGGAGACCACCTTGTCGATGTTGACCCCCATCAGGGAGGCCACCTCGGGGTCCTGGGCGACGGCCCGGATGCCCGAGCCGAGCTTGGTGCGGTTGACCACGTGGTCGACGATCAGCAGCATCAGCACGCCGCTGCAGATGATCAGCAGTTGGGTGATGTTGATGGTGGTGTCGAAGATCGTGAAGACCGTGCGGTTCTCGTACATGCGGGGCATCGGCATGGCGTTGCGGCCGAAGAGCTTGCCCGCGAGGTTGTAGAGGAAGAACGAGGCGCCGATGGCCGTGATGAGGAAGACCAGGCGGGGGGCGTTGCGGCGGCGCAGCGGCCGGTAGGCCACCTTCTCCAGGAAGAAGGCGACGGTCGCGCCGAGCAGCGCCCCGGTGCAGATGCCGAGTATCACGTAGCCGGCGGACTGGGCCAGGGACGGCGCGGCGACGGGCACGACGAGGGTGAGGGCGATGACCCCACCGAATCCTCCGGTCATGAAGACCTCGCTGTGCGCGAAGTTCAGGAGCTGGAGGACGCCGTAGACGAGGGTGTAACCAATGGCGATGACGGCGTACAGGGAGCCGAGCACCACCCCCAGGACGAGGACGTCCCAGAAATCGAAAAGGGTCATCGAGATACTTCCTTGCGATTCACCGCCCCGGCGGGCGGCTCCCCGGACCCCGGGGGACGCCGCCGCGGTGGCGGCTGGGCGGGAAACGGCGGGGCGTGGGATCGGCCACGCCCCGCCGGTGTGCCGGTGGTGATACCGAGTCCGACGTCAGCCGGTGATCTCGGTGATGTCGCCCAGGGCGGTGATGGTGTCGTTCTCGACCCGGTAGATGTAGATACCGGAGCCCGCGTACTCGCCGTTCTCGTCGAAGCTGAGGGTCTTGGCCACACCGTCGTGGGTGCCGACCGAGATCGCCTCGTAGACCGACTGGCGGTCGGCGGCCTCGCCCAGCTCGGCCACCGCCTCGATGATCATCATCGCGGCGTCGTAGGCCTCGGGGGTGTAGGTGCCCGGGGCGCGGTTGTACTCGGCCTCGTAGCGCTCGGCGAAGTCCCGACCCTCCTGGTCGGCGTCCAGGTCGCGGCACGGGCAGCTGAGGTACCACTCCTCGGCCTCGCCACCGGGGGCGAGGCTGATGAACTCGGGGTCCTTCACGCCGTCGCCGGCGAGCTTGATGCCGTCGAACCCGGCCTCGGAGAGCTTGACCGCCAGCGGACCGGCCTGCGAGTAGTAGCCGGTGTAGACCAGGCCGTCGGCGCCGGAGGTCACGGCGGTACGGGCGATGCCGCTGTGGTCCACGGTGTCGGAGGGAACCGACTCGCGGACGACCTCGATACCGGCCTCCTCCATGCCCTGCTGCGCCACGTTGGCCAGGCCGATGCTGTAGTCGTCGAGGTCGTCGATGACCATCGCCTTCTCCACGCCCTGCTCGGCGAAGAAGGTGGCGATCGCCGCGCCCTGCTCGGCGTCGTTGGGCACGCCCCGCAGGAAGGTCGGGAAGCCCTGCTGGGTCAGGTCGGGGTTGGTGGCCGAGGGGGACAGGGCGGCCATGCCGGCCTCGCCGTAGAGAGGGGCCGCGACGGCGGCGGCGCCGGAGAAGGCCGGGCCGACCACGGCGATGACGTCCTCGTCGTCGATGGCGCGCTGGGCGGCGGCGGTGGCCTGGCCGGGCTCGCCGCGGTCGTCCGCGTCCAGGTACTCGAAGGTGACGTCGTAGTCGCCGGACTCGTTGGCCTCGGCGATGGCGAGCTTGACGCCGTTCTCCATGTTGATGCCGAGGTCGACGTTGTCGCCGGAGAGCGGGCCCTGGTAGGCGATCTTGAAGACGGTCCCGGAGGCGTCGCCCCCACCGCCGCCCCCGTCGTCACCGCAGGCGGTGAGCGCGAGCGCGCCGATCGCGACCGGTATCGCGAGCTTCACGACTCTCTTGCTGAGCATGGGGTACCCCCTGGAGCGGATCCGGAGCCGAAGGGCACCGCACGGGAGTCGTGCACACCGGGTGGAGACCGGTACACGGCGGGTGCGGCGTGCAGCGGAATCTATTGCCACGGAACGTCCGATAAACAGACGGCCGTCGCAAGTGTGATCGCCTCGTGATGTGGGCCATGTGCCGGAAACAGAACACCCACCACCGACAACCGGACATTCCGGGGCGGTGGTGGGCGTGTCGACGCGTCATCGGAACCGGACGGGTGGGAGTCCGAAAGGGTCCCATCCGGGGCGCGCCGGTGGGGCGCGGTGGGACGAGAAGACCGTCCCACCGGCTCATTTGCGCTGTTTCTTCTCCTCCGCGTCCTGGATGACCGCCTCGGCGACCTGCTTCATGGAGAGCCTGCGGTCCATCGAGGTCTTCTGGATCCATCGGAAGGCGGCGGGCTCGGTCAGGCCGTACTGGGTTTGCAGGACGCTCTTCGCGCGATCGACCAGTTTGCGGGTCTCCAGGCGCTGGGAGAGATCCTCGACCTCGTCCGCGAGGGACTTGAGTTCGGTGAAGCGGGTGACGGCGATCTCGATGGCCGGTACCACGTCGCTCTTGGTGAAGGGCTTGACCAGATAGGCCATGGCACCGGCGTCCCGGGCGCGCTCGACCAGATCGCGCTGGGAGAAGGCGGTGAGCATCAGGACCGGGGCGATCTGCTCGCCGGCGATCTTCTCGGCCGCGGAGATGCCGTCCATCACGGGCATCTTGACGTCGAGGATCACGAGGTCGGGACGGTGCTCGCGGGCCAGCTCCACCGCCCGCTGACCGTCCCCGGCCTCGGCGACGACCGTGTAACCCTCCTCCTCGAGCATCTCCTTCAGGTCGAGACGGATGAGTGCCTCGTCCTCGGCGATCACCACGCGGGTGGTGTGCGGCGGAACGTGGGGCTCCTCGGTCGCGGCGGCGGTGTCCGCGGTCGCGTCGGGTTCGGGAACGTCGGCGGTGCTCACGCTGCTCCTCGGTTGCTGCCGGTGGGCTGCCGGGTGGGGCATCCCCGAGACTAGCCGGGTCGCGTGACGCGCGTCGCGGCGGCTCGACCGGTGGACATCGGAACCGGACGCCGACGGGGCGTCTCCCCCACCCCGGTCCGACTCCGGGACCCGCCGACCGTCCGACACCCGGGGCCGGCTACGAGCAGGGGCCGACACACGGTACTCTGTGCCCGGTACGACCTGCCCGGTTGGTGGAACTGGTCAGACACGCGGCTCTCAAACAGCCGTGCCTTCGAGGCATGTGGGTTCGAATCCCACACCGGGCACCCGTCACTCGGCCTCCCGAACCGTCGGGGGGCCGCGTGCCTTTCCGGGGCCCCGGATCCCGCCCGGCGTCACCCGGCCCCTCATCACGTTCGCCCCCCGG
>NZ_VKHT01001680.1 GCF_014141535.1 Streptomyces alkaliphilus
GGGTTTCCGATGTCGGCCTTCCCGGCGACGGCCGGGGGGAGGCCGCCGAGAGGCGCGTTCGCGATCACCTGCCGGTCCCCGTCGGGCACGGGGAGGGCCGTCGGACCGGTGAGGACACCGGCGAGGATCATCACCGGCACCGCCAGCATCGCGACCGCACTCACACCCCGGTCGCTCGAGCCGATACCCCGGGAGGGGAGGGGGCGGGTGCCCGGGAGGAGACGGTGCGCGGCGGTGGCCGTGGTGATGGTCGAACGCATCCTCGTTCCCTTTCGCTCTCCGGTGACAGGCCCCGCCGGGGAATGTCTTCCGCTCGGCCCGGCCTCGTTCCGTGGTACGACCACGGTCCCCGAAGAGCGGGCCTCGGGGGAGGGGGTCGGCCGGCAGCAGGCTGCACCGGTGGGTGCAGGATGCTGCACCCACCGCCGGCACGGAGTCGTCCGTGCCCGTCCGTCGGGGTCTCCGGGGACGGGCACGGACGGGCACGGACCGGCTCGGGCCCGGGGGCCCGGGGCGGTCAGCGGGCCAACGC
>NZ_VKHT01001681.1 GCF_014141535.1 Streptomyces alkaliphilus
ATCGCGAGCCTCGGCGCCGAGGAGGAGCCGGGAGCGGTGGACGAGCAGGCGCTGGACCACGCCGCGATCGAGTCCGGCACGGACTGAGCGGCGGCGTCCGGCGGACCCGCGGACCCCGCCGGCCCGGACCGGCCGACCGGATCGGGCCCCGGAACACCACCCCGGGTCACCGACCATTCCGCATATGTATGCACGGTCCTGGGTCGTGGCGCATCCCGCGCCACGACCCGGGACCGTGTGCTTCGGCGGGCCGGCCCGCCCGCTCGGAGGGGATGGC
>NZ_VKHT01001682.1 GCF_014141535.1 Streptomyces alkaliphilus
GCGGGGAGACCGTGCCCGGGTCCTCCAGGTGGGCGCGGAAGTGGCCGTAGTAGGCCAACCAGACGAGAACGGCACCGAGCATGGCGCCGATCAGTTGTCCGAGCCAGTAGAGCGGCACATCGGACCAGCCGCCTCCGGCGATCGCCAGACCGAGGGTGACGGCGGGGTTGATGTGGGCGCCGGACAGTTCGCCGGAGATGTAGACACCGCTCAGGACGGCGAAGCCCCACCCGAAGGTGATGGCCACCCAGCCCGCGCCGAACGCCTTGGATTTCTTGAGAACGACACCGGCGACCACGCCGCCGCCCAGAAGGATGAGGACGGCGGTGCCGATGACCTCACCGAAGAAGATGTCGGAGCTGGACACCCGTGACTCCTTTGTCCTTCGTCCAGGGAAAGATCGGCCGCCTGGCGTACGTTGTTCGACATTGTCGACCGATGAACGGCAATTTTTGTCCCGCGGGCATGTCTCGTCAAGGGGGTGTGAACGATGGTTCGACCCGGAGTCGGTGCGGGGGCGGCTCCGGGG
>NZ_VKHT01001683.1 GCF_014141535.1 Streptomyces alkaliphilus
CCCCCCGACGGGTGGGGCGGCGATCCGGCGGGAAGCGCTTCCGACCGGCGGAAAGAGGCCATCCGCGCCGATGGCGCGGTGTACGGTTGACGGCTGCCCTGTCCGATCAGAAGGGGGCCGTGGCCTTGGACGTCCGCGAACGGGAGATCCGCGCCGAGCAGCGTCACCTGGACGCCGTGTACCGGCGGCTGGAGGAGAAGATCCACGAGGCCGAGTTCCTCGTGGACGACGCCGGCCGGCGCGGACGGGTGGGAACCCCCGGTGCCCTCGCCGAACGCGACGCCCTGGTCTTCCGAGCCGGACTCCACCTCCAGCGTCTCAACAGCGAGTTCGAGGACTTCCTCTTCGGCCGCATCGACCTGCTCGCCGGCCGGGACGGCGAGCGCGGCCCCGACGGCGCCCAGACCTCCGTCGAACCCGCCGAGGACGCCGTCCGGGAGGAGGACGGCACCCCCGTCGCCGACATCGCCGAGACCCTGCACATCGGTCGGCTCGGCGTCCTGGACGCCGACTACGTCCCCCTGGTC
>NZ_VKHT01001684.1 GCF_014141535.1 Streptomyces alkaliphilus
GTCGTGCGCGGCAATCTCACCAACCGGGAGCGCATCACGCCCGGCGATATCGCGCTCGCGGTCTGGGCGAAGCACCGGATCGAGCTGGAGCTGGCGGAGGCCGAGCGCTACCTGCGCGCCGTGCTCCTCGAGCGTGGCAACCGCACCGACCACCTCGACAAGCCGGCCGACTGACCGACTCCCCCGAAAACGCAGAAGAGGCCCCCGGCATGGGGCCTCTTCTGCTTCCGCGACCCGCTGACAAGGAGCGAATCGCCATGTCCCACGCTACCAGCGCCCCCCGCCCCGGCGGTGAACCGTGAGCGCCACCATCCCCGACCCGAGTACCGAGCCCGGCATGTACGTGCCCGACCGGCCGGTGATGTCCCTCCTCGCCACCCTGATCGCCCTGGCCGCCGCCGTGTTGGCCGTGGTCGACCTGTTCACCAACGGCCTGTGGCTGACCGCCCTTCACACCGCCGTCGCGTTGAGCGTGTTCGGCGCGGTCCGCCTGTGCGTGGGCGCCTCCCTGACCAACCGCCCCCT
>NZ_VKHT01001685.1 GCF_014141535.1 Streptomyces alkaliphilus
GCCCGGGCCTGCTGACGGTGTGGCGGCTGTTGCTCGTCATCTGGATGGCGCCGCCGATCCTGCTCGCCGTCATCCTGCCCCTCGCCCTCGGCGCCCCCGGGTGGGCAACGCTCGCCCTCGTCCCGCTCGCCCTCGCCGGCTGGCTGTGGTGGGTCCTCGGCCGGCACTTCCGCTCCTGGCGCTACCGCGAGCGGCGGGACGACCTGCTGATCGGACGAGGAGTGCTGTGGCGGCAGCTGACGGTGGTGCCCTACGGCCGGATGCAGCTGGTGGAGGTCACCTCCGGACCACTGGACCGGAAGTTCGGGCTGGCCCGGCTGCAGTTGCACACCGCTGCCGCCGCCACCGACGCCACCATCCCCGGCCTGGACCCGGCCGAGGCCGAGCGCCTGCGGGACCGGCTCACCGAGCTGGGCGAAGCCCGATCGGCCGGCCTGTGAGCACCGACCGTCCGCACGGGAGCGGACCCCGACAGGGCACGTCGCCCGGTGACGCGCCGGCGGACCCCCCGGACGGGCCGGTCC
>NZ_VKHT01001686.1 GCF_014141535.1 Streptomyces alkaliphilus
GGGTGGGCCTGGGGTGGATCATGCTGCGCCGCGCGGACACCGACCGGCCCTCGGTGCTGCTGGAGGAGTGGCCCCACGCGGTGCGGCAGCCGCTCGGGCCGACCGTGGCCGAGTACTTCGACCTGTGCGGGGTGTTGCGGCGGGACGACGAGCGGCTGCTGGCCGCCCGTTACCGCCTGGTGGACGAGGTGGTGCAGGAGCAGATCGGCCTGCCGGGTGCCGAGCACCCCGAGCACGTGGTGCTCCGGCAGCACTCGGGGATGATGCGCGCCCTGACCGTGGACACCATCGGAGCCGGCTTCGCGGGCGCCTGTGACGGCACCCTGACGGCGGGGGCGATCGGCGATGCGATCGCGCGGCTGCTGGGGGACGATCCGGCGGAGCTGAGGGCCCGCCTGCCGGAGTTGCTGCGGGGGCTGCTGGAGCAGGGTTTCCTGCGACCGGTGGACTGATCGTCCCGGCGCCGCCCCGCCGCCCCGCCGCCCGACACACCGGCGGGGCGGGCACCGGGGTGTCCCGATGTC
>NZ_VKHT01001687.1 GCF_014141535.1 Streptomyces alkaliphilus
GGTCGAAGACCAGCCGGCGCACCTCCTCCACATGGCCGGGGGCGGTGGCGACGACCTTCTCCATGCCGGCGTCGGTGAGCACGGCGAGGGTGTAGCGGCCGTTGGTCGGGTCGGGGGTGCGGCGCACCCAACCCCGCTGTTCCAGGCGTTTGACCACGTGGGAGAGGCGGGAGAGCGAGCCGTCGGCGAAGACGGCCAGGTCGCTCATCCGCAGCGTGCGGTCCGGGGCCTCGGAGAGGCCGGCGAGCACCTGGTACTCGAAGTGGCTGAGGCCGGCGTCGCGGCGCAACTGGGCGTCCAGGGCGGTGGGCAGGCGGATGAACAGTCCGACCAGCTCCAGCCAGGCCGCGCGTTCCTCGGGGGTCAACCAGCGGGGGTCCGTCGTGTCCATGCCTCCCACCCTAACTTGATGCGTCAAGTGAGATGGAAGCATTCTTTACTTGAAGCGTCAAGTTTTGGAGGGCTTCGGCGCCGGTACCCGGACTCCGTCCGCACCCACCCCGACACCGCGCACACCCCGACG
>NZ_VKHT01001688.1 GCF_014141535.1 Streptomyces alkaliphilus
CGCCCGGGGACGTCCCGTCGGCCGGCACACCGATCGACGGCCCGGTGGCCCCGCCCGGCGGCGCGGTCATCGGCACCCCCGGTCCGCCGGACCCGCGGAACGCCGGCGTCCCGACCCCGGTGTCCACCGATCGACTCGCCGCCCGCACGGCCGGTGCGCAGGTGCCGACTCCCCGTACCGCTCCGGATCGGGACGCGGACACCCGTCTCGCGGCGGCGCTCGCCGCGCTCGATCCCCCCGCCCCGGTACGCCTCTCGGTGCGGGCCGTGGATCCCGCCACCGGCACGATGGTCTCCGCCGGTAACGGCTCCTTCGACACCGCCAGCATCGTCAAGGTGAACATCGTGGCGGCGCTGTTGTTCCTGCGTCAGGAGGAGGGGCGGGAACCGAGCGCCGAGGAGATGGCCCTGGCATCCGCCGCCATCCGGTACAGCGACAACGCGGCCACCGACGGGCTCTGGCGGCTGATCGGTGGCGCGGAGGGACTGGATGCCCTGAACTCCCGATGGGGGCTGACCCGGAC
>NZ_VKHT01001689.1 GCF_014141535.1 Streptomyces alkaliphilus
GACACAAAGGGGTGGGGACCGGTGGGCGTGGACGTCGAAGCGGTGGTGGGGTACGTCTTCGCGTGGCTGACCGCACGGGTCGCCGCACGCGGTGCGGAACGAGCCGGGGAGGCCGTGGACGCCGGCCTCGACGCCGGCCTGGAGCGGATCGGCGGCCTGGTCGCGGGGCGGTTGGGCGGGGATCCGGCGTGGGAACGCGCCGGCCAGGAAGCCGAACAGGGTCTGGAGGAGCCCAGTGAGCGGACCCGGCGCCGCCTGACCGACTCCCTCGAAGACGCCATCGAGCACGATCCCGTCTTCGCCGAGGAACTGCGGCACCTGCTGGAGGCGAGTGGGCGGGCGGTGGCCGTGGACACCGGACAAGCCGTCGCGGAAGGCGGCGGGGACGCTCTCACCGGTATCCGGCGCCCCGCCGGATCGGGCGGAACGGCCCGGGTGCACAACAGCGGAGACGCGCGGGCGACCGGCAGGGGCAGCCGCGCGAACAGCGGCATCGAGGAGCACTGAAACACCCCCGCCC
>NZ_VKHT01000169.1 GCF_014141535.1 Streptomyces alkaliphilus
GCCCCCAATGGTCCGCCGCAGGACCCGCGGACCGGTGCGGCCTGGCCCGAACCGCAGCAGTACGCCCCTCGTCCCCAACCGGGCGCGCTGGGGTACACGGCCTCGGTGGAGCTCTCCTCCGACCGCCTGCTGAACGAGAAGCGGCGCAACCGGCCGCGCTCGCAGGCGCCGAGTCGCACGCCCTCCCGCTTCCGGCTGGGCGGCAAGTCGGCCGAGGCCGAGCGGCAGCGGAAGCTGGCGATCATCCGCACCCCGGTGCTGTCCTGCTACCGGATCGCCGTGATCAGCCTCAAGGGCGGTGTGGGAAAGACGACGACCACCACGGCGCTGGGCGCCACCCTGGCCTCGGAGCGTCAGGACAAGGTGATCGCCATCGACGCCAACCCGGACGCGGGCACCCTGGGGCGCCGGGTGCGACGCGAGACGGGGGCGACGATCCGTGATCTGGTGGGGGCCATCCCCTACCTCAACAGCTACATGGACATTCGCCGGTTCACCTCGCAGGCGCCCTCCGGCCTGGAGATCCTCGCCAACGACGTGGACCCGGCGATCTCCACCACCTTCGACGACGAGGACTATCGTCGCGTCATCGACGTGCTGGGCAAGCAGTACCCGATCATCCTCACCGACTCGGGTACGGGCCTGCTCTACAGCGCGATGCGCGGGGTGCTCGACCTGGCGGACCAGCTCATCATCGTCTCGACCCCTTCGGTGGACGGGGCCAGCAGCGCCAGCACCACCCTCGACTGGCTCTCCGCCAACGGTTACGACGAACTGGTGCGGCGCAGCGTCACCGTCATCTCGGGAGTGCGGGAGACGGGCAGGATGGTCAAGGTGGACGACATCGTGGCCCACTTCCGCACCCGGTGCCGGGGGGTGGTGGTTGCCCCCTTCGACGAACACCTCGCGGCGGGCGCCGAGCTCGACCTGGACCTGATGCGGCCCCGGACCCGACAGGCGTACTTCGACCTCGCGGCGCTGATCGCGGAGGACTTCGCACGTGCCCAGCAGGAGCAGGGCCTGTGGACACAGGACGGGGGGATGCCCCCGCACATGGCGCCTCCGCTGCCGGGCCAACCCCCCGCCGGATACCCGGCCGGGCCGGGTCCGCGGCCGTACCCGGGTGCTCCGCAGGCGCCGGCACCACCGCCGGGACCGCACGGGCCCCACGGGCCCCACGGGCAGCAGGGTCGGCACGGGCAGTGGCAGGAGGGTCCGCAGGCGGCTCCGTACCCCGGCGGCCCGGCCCCGCATCCCGCGCAGGATCCCCGGTTCACGGGCGCTCCGTACCCCGGCGCGCCCGGTGGCGCCCCCCAGCCGGGCGCGCCGAACCCGGAGGAGGACCCGCAGATGGGGCACCCGCCCGTGCGGGGATGGCCGCGGCACCACCCCCCGCGGCAGGAGTGAGGCGGTTCGGGAGACGTCGAACGGTTCGATCGACCGATCAGTCCGTGCCGGTCATCAGCTCACGGGTCAGCTCCACGTCATGGCGCATCCGGGCGATGAACGCCTCCAGACTGTCGAAGGTTTCCTGACCCCGCAGGCGGGCGTGGAACTCCACCGCGACGTGATCGCCGTACAGGTCGAGGTCGGTACGGTCCAGGGCGTACGCCTCGACCGTACGCTCGGTCCCGTTGAACTGGGGGTTGGTGCCCACCGAGATGGCGGCCGGCATGGCCTCCCCCGCGATGAGGCGGCCGGCGTACACGCCGTCCGCCGGGATCGCCGAATGGGGCACGGTGTCCAGATTGGCGGTGGGGAAGCCCAGCTCCCGGCCCCGTCTGGCGCCGGAGACCACGGTGCCCTCGACCCGGTGGGGACGTCCCAGGATCTCGGCTGCCCCACCGACATCGCCCTCCGCGATCAGCCGGCGGACGAGGGTGGAGGAGAAGGGTTCGCCGTCACCCGCCGAGCCGCGCACGAAGAGGTCCACCACCATGACGTCGAAACCGCGCTCCCGACCCATTTCGATCAGGGTGTCCACGGTGCCGGCGGCCCGGTGGCCGAACCGGAAGTTGGGGCCCTCGACCACGGTGCGGGCCCGCAGCTTCTCCACCAGCACCTTGACGACGAACTCCTCCGGGGAGAGCCGGGAGAACTCGTGGGTGAAGGGCAGGACCAGCACCGCGTCCACCCCGAGCCCGGCCATGAGGTCGGCGCGGTACGGGTGGGGGGCGAGCAGCGGCGGGTGGCTGCCGGGCCGGATGACCTCCATCGGATGGGGGGAGAAAGTGACCACCACGGCGGGGAGCCCCAGCTCCCGGGCCCGCTCCACCGCTTTTCCGATGATCAACTGGTGACCGCGGTGCACGCCGTCGAAGGAGCCGATGGTGACGACGGCGCCCTCCCGGTCGACCGGGACGTCCGCCAGTCCGTTCCAGCGCTCCACCGTTGTCTCTCCTCGCCGTGGAAGGGGCCTTCCGGTCCAACATACCGGCCGGTCACGGGGGCCCGTCAGCGGGCCGCCCCGGGGGTGGGCCGGCGCCCGTCCCCGGCACCCGGTCCCGCCCGGGCAGGCGGGCGGGACCGGGTGCCGATTCGTCGTTCCGGCCCTTCGCCGCTCCGGCCCGCGGGCGGAGTGGCGAAGGGCGTGACCCGTTCTCATCGCTTTCTCATCGCTTCCGCCGACACGGGGTGCCGCCGGCGTCCTCAGGGCTCGGGAAAGCCCACCCGGACTCGGATGTGCCGCCCCTCCGCCTCGACCAGGGCCACCAGACGCCCGTCGACGCCGAAGGCCGCCACCGGCCCGGCGGAACGCAGCGCCCCGGGTAGTTCCTCCGCGTCCAGGCGCACGCCGTTGGCGATCAGGCGGGTCCGACGGGCGTCCAGGTCCCAGCGGGGGAAGGCCGCGGCTGCGGCCTCCTCCAGTGACATCGGGGCGAAAGCGGGGAGCGAGCCGTCGCCACCCCCTTCACCGTCCTCGCCCTTTCCGGTTCCCGCCGGGCCCCCGGAGCGGGTCCGGGCCCGCTCGGCGAGGTGTTCCAGCTCCGTGGCGTCCTCGATCCGGTAGGGCCCCACCCGGGTGCGCCGCAACGCGGTGAGGTGTCCGCCGGTGCCCAGGGCCGCCCCCAGGTCCCGGGCGAGCGCCCGGATGTAGGTGCCCGAGGAGCAGCCGACCGTCACCGTCACGTCGAGCACCGACGTACCGTCGTCGGCTCTCGCCGGACCGACGTCGTGGACGGTGAAGCGGGAGACGGTCACCGGACGGGCCGGCAGTTCCACTTCTTCGCCCTCCCGCACCCGGCGATGGGCCCGTTTGCCCTCGACCTTCACCGCGCTCACCCGGGCGGGCACCTGCATGATGTCCCCGGTCAGCGGGACGACGGCGGCCTCGACGGCCGCGCGGTCGATCGTCCCGGCCCCCCGGCCGGCGGTGATCGCGCCCTCCGCGTCGTCGGTGACGGTCTCCTGGCCGAGTCGGATGGTGCCCAGGTACTCCTTGTCGGTCAGGGCGAGGTGGCCGAGCAGCCGGGTGGCCCGGCCGAGACCGATGACCAGCACTCCGGTGGCCATCGGGTCGAGCGTGCCGGCGTGGCCGACCCGACGGGTGCGGGCGATGCCGCGCAGCCGGGCGACCACGTCGTGTGAGGTGTGCCCGGCGGGCTTGTCGATGACGACCAGCCCGTCGGGCCCCTTGGCGGAACGGCGGCTCATGCGCGGGAGTCGCCCCCGTCGCCCTCCTCGTCCCCCTCCTCCGGAGCGGGACGGCGGTAGGGGTCGGGGTCGCCGGCGTAGCCCGCGCCCTCCGCCTCACGACGCAGGCGGGCGTCGCGTTCACGGGCGGTGGAGAAGAGCTCCTCCATGGCGCGGGCGTTCTCCGGCAGCGCGTCGGGGATGAAGGTCAGGCTGGGGGTGTGCTTGATGCCGGCGGCCCTCCCGACTTCCGTGCGGAGCATCCCCTTGGCGCTCTCCAGTCCGGCGGCGACCGCCGCGCGGTCGGCCTCGTCGCCGTAGACAGTGTAGAAGACGGTCCCCTCCCGCAGGTCACCGGTGACCCGGGTGTCGGTGACGGTCACCTGGTTGTTCTGGATGCGGGGGTCCTTGATGCCCCGCTGCAACTTCCCTGCGACCACCTCGCGGATGAGTTTCGCCAGGTTGTCGGCGCGCGCGTTGTTGGCCACTGCTCCGTCTCCTCTGTGTTGGTACCTGGTCGTGGGCGGGAACGGCCGCTGTTCAGTCGTCCTCGCCGTGGATGCGCCGTCGCACGGACAGCAGCTCCACTTCGGGGCGGGCGGCGACCATCCGCTCGCACCGGTCGAGGATGTCGGTCAGGTGACCGGCGTCCCCGGAGACCACCGCGACCCCGATGCGGGCCCGGCGGTGCAGGTCCTGGTCGCCGACCTCCGCGGCGCAGACCGCGAGGGACCGGCGCAACTCCGCCACGATCGGGCGGACCAGCGAACGCTTCCCCTTGAGGGAATGCACGTCGCCGAGCAACAGGTCGAACGAGAGCGTCCCGGTGTACATGCCCATGATCGTAGGCGGAACGGCCGGGGCCGGGCGACGGAGTTGTGCTCCGCCGCCCGGCCCCGGTGTGTTCCGCCGAGCGGTTCGGCGGGATCAGCCGCGGGGCTTCTCCCGCAGCTCGTAGGTGGCGATGACGTCGTCCACCTTGATGTCGTTGAAGTTGCCGAGGTTGATACCGCCCTCGTAACCCTCGCGGATCTCGGTGACATCGTCCTTGAACCGGCGCAGACCCTCGATGTTGAGGCTCTCCGCGATGACCTTGCCGTCGCGCAGCAGGCGGGCCTTGCTGTTCCGCTTGACCTCGCCCGACCGGATGAGGACACCGGCGATGTTGCCGAGCTTGGAGGAGCGGAAGACCTCGCGGATCTCCGCCGTGCCGAGCTCGACCTCCTCGTACTCCGGCTTCAGCATGCCCTTCAGGGCCGCCTCGATCTCCTCGATCGCCTGGTAGATGACCGAGTAGTACCGGACGTCCACGCCCTCGCGGTCGGCCATCTGGGTGGCCCGGCCGGCGGCGCGCACGTTGAAGCCGATGACGATGGCGTCCGAGCCGGTGGCCAGGTCGATGTCGGTCTCGGTGACCGCGCCGACACCCCGGTGGAGCACCCGCAGCTCGACGTCCTCGCCGACGTCCAGCTGGAGCAGCGAGGACTCCAGGGCCTCGACCGAACCGGAGGCGTCGCCCTTGATGATGAGGTTGAGCTGCTCCATCTCGCCGGCCTTGAGCGCCTTGTCCAGGTCCTCCAGGGAGACCCGGCGGACACGCTTGGCGAAGGCGGCGTTCCGCTCGCGGGCGGCACGCTTCTCGGCGATCTGACGGGCGGTGCGGTCCTCGCCGACGACGAGGAAGTTGTCGCCCGCGCCCGGCACGTTGGTCAGACCCTGCACCAGCACCGGGGTGGAGGGGCCGGCCTCCTCGACGTTCCGACCGGCGTCGTCGAGCATGGCCCGCACACGGCCGTGGGCGTCGCCCGCGACCATGACGTCCCCGACCCGCAGGGTGCCGCGCTGCACCAGGACGGTGGCCACGGCACCGCGGCCCTTGTCCAGGTGCGCCTCGATCGCGATGCCCTGCGCGTCCTGCTTCGGGTTGGCCCGCAGGTCCAGCGCGGCGTCGGCGGTGAGGATCACGGCCTCCAGGACACCCTCGATGTTGATGCCCTGCTTCGCGGAGATGTCGACGAACATGGTGTCGCCGCCGTACTCCTCGGCCACCAGGCCGTACTCGGTCAGCTGGCCGCGCACCTTGGTCGGGTCCGCGCCCTCGACGTCGATCTTGTTGACCGCGACGACGATCGGCACCTCGGCCGCCTTGGCGTGGTTGAGCGCCTCGATCGTCTGCGGCATCACACCGTCGTTGGCCGCGACGACCAGGACGGCGATGTCGGTCGACTTCGCACCGCGGGCACGCATGGCGGTGAACGCCTCGTGACCCGGGGTGTCGATGAAGGTGATCGCCCGCTCCTCGCCGTTGACCTCCGTGGAGACCTGGTAGGCACCGATGTGCTGGGTGATGCCGCCGGCCTCGCCCTCGATGACGTTGGTCTTCCGGATGGCGTCCAGCAGTCGCGTCTTTCCGTGGTCCACGTGACCCATCACGGTGACCACCGGCGGACGGGCCACCAGGAGCTCGGCGCCGCCCTCGTCCTCGCCGAAGTCGATGTCGAAGGACTCGAGCAGCTCGCGGTCCTCCTCCTCCGGGCTGACGATGCGGACGGTGTAGTTCATCTCGTCGCCGAGCAGCTGCAGCGTCTCGTCGGAGACCGACTGGGTCGCGGTGACCATCTCACCGAGGTTGAACATCACCTGCACCAGCGAGGCCGGGTTGGCGTTGATCTTCTCGGCGAAGTCGGTGAGGGAGGCACCGCGGGACAGGCGAACGGTCTCGCCGTTGCCGCGCGGCAGCATCACGCCACCGATCGACGGCGCCTGCATGGCCTCGTACTCCTGGCGGCGCTGCCGCTTGGACTTGCGCCCACGACGGGCCGGTCCGCCCGGGCGACCGAAGGCGCCCTGCGTACCGCCGCGACCACCCGGACCACCGGGACGACCGCCAAAGCCGGGGCGACCGCCGAAGCCGCCACCGCCACCGGGACCACCCGGACGACCGGCACCGCCGCCACCGGGACCGGCGGGACGACCGGCGAAACCGCCACCGGGACGACCGCCGCCACCGGGACCGGCGGGACGACCGGCGAAACCGCCACCGGGACGACCGCCGCCCTGGCCGCGACCGCCGGGGCCGCCCGGACCGGGGCGACCGCCCGCGGCGGGCCGCTGCGGCATCATGCCCGGGTTGGGACGGTTTCCGCCGCCCGGACGCGGACCACCGGGCCCGGCCTGCGGACGCGGCATGTTGCCCGGGGTGGCGCGACCGCCACCGGGGGCCTGGGGGCGCGGGCCGCCACCC
>NZ_VKHT01001690.1 GCF_014141535.1 Streptomyces alkaliphilus
ACTCCCCGTCGGGGCGGTGTCCCCTTCCCCGTCCTCCCGCTCCGCCCGGCGGTCGGCCTCCGTGACGGCGGCCACCACGTCCGCCTCCAGCTCCGGCTTCCGCACGCCGAGCCCGACCAGGGGACCGGAATCGCCCTCCTGCTCCACCAGCGCGAGCAGGATGTGCTCGGTGCCCACCGAGGTGTGCTCCAGTCGCAGGGCCTCACGGAAGGTCAACTCCAGCACCTTGCGGGAGGCGTTGTCGTAGGGGACGAGGTCGGGGACCCCGGCGCCGGCCGCGACCGGGGGGAGCGCCGTCTCGGCCGCCTCCCGGACGGCGTCGGCCGACCCCACCCGTCCCAGCAGCACGCCGGTGCCGATCGCCTCCGGTTGGGAGAGGAGGCCGAGCACCAGGTGGGCGGGGTGGATCTCGGAGTGCCCCGTTCGCTGCGCCTCGTTCTGCGAGGCCATCACCACGTTCCTCGCCCGGGGAGTGAAGCGGGCGAAGCCGTCCTTCGGGTCGAGCGCGGGGGTCTCACC
>NZ_VKHT01001691.1 GCF_014141535.1 Streptomyces alkaliphilus
CCCCCACGTGGTGCGCCTGGAGACCCGCCCCGCCAACCAGGAGGGGGTCGGGCGCGTGGGCACGGACGAACTGGTTCGGCAGGCGCTCCGGATGCGCCCGGACCGCCTGGTGGTCGGCGAGGTGCGGGGGGCCGAGGTACTCGACCTCCTCGCCGCGATGAACACCGGCCACGAGGGCGGGTGCGGCACCGTCCACGCCAACGCCGCCGACGCGGTGCCCGCCCGGCTCGAGGCGTTGGCGGCGGCGGCCGGGATGTCCCGCCCCGCGCTGCACAGCCAGCTCGCCGCCGCCGTCGACCTCGTCGTCCACCTGCGCCGCGACCCCTCCGACGGTCGGCGGCGCGTCACCGAGATCCATCTGCTCGAACGGGGGCCGGACGGGTTCGTCCGCACGGTGCCCGCGTTGCGCCGGACCCCCGCCGGCTTCGTCCGCGAGGCGGCCTGGCCCCGTCTGGAGGCACTCCTGTGATCATGTTCCCCGTCCTCGTCCCCCGGGCCGGCTCCGTCCCCGGTGTCCC
>NZ_VKHT01001692.1 GCF_014141535.1 Streptomyces alkaliphilus
GGGCACCGCCACCCCGGACACCGGGGGTACGACGGGCTGACACCCCGCCGGTCCGGAACCGCCCCACGACCGGCCGATCGCCGGTCCGCTCACCCCCGGGCCGTTCCGGAGCGCCGCGACGGCCGTTGCCCGTCCGGGCCCTTCGTCGGCCCCCCTCGCCCGCCGGCTGCCGACCGCGGAACAACCCGGCCGGGAGCTCCGGGTACCGGTGCCCCCGGCCCCGGCCCCGGGAGGAACGTCCGACGGCGGGCCGCCGTTCCGTGGGTCAGCCGCCCGCCGTCAGGTGACCGGTCAACCAGGCGGGGAACCCCGGCAGTCCGTCGGCGAGCACCACGTCCGCGCCGGCCTCCCGCAGTTCCTCCGCCCCGTACGGGCCGGTGGGCACGGTCACCGACAGCGCGTTCGCCGCGACCGCGCCCCGGATGTCCCCGAGGTGGTCGCCGACGTATATCCCGGCGCCGTGCTCGCGCAGGGCGATCGCCTTGGCCTCCGCCCACAGGTCGCCGACCAGCACGTC
>NZ_VKHT01001693.1 GCF_014141535.1 Streptomyces alkaliphilus
GTGGGGAGCGAGGTCGGGGACGCGGCCGGCGAGGACGGCGCAGCCGAGGGCGGCGGACCACAGGCGGGCGGCGAGGCCGAGGTGGAGGGTGGAGGCACCGACCCGGGGGTCGGTGGTGCCGATGCGCCGGCCGATGTCGGCGGCGGTATCGGCGAGGAGTGCGCCTCGCAGGTCGGCGAGGGGGTGGAAGGCGGGGTCCGTCTCCCCCGCCGCCGGTTCCGTCGACGACGGGAGTGGCGGACCCGGCGGCTCGGAGCCGTGGTGGAGGGTGAAGTGCGGGCCGATGGCGGCGAGGTGGTCGAGGACGGGGCCGAGGCCGGTGTCGTGCTCCCCCGGCGCGGAACGGCGCGGGAGGCGGGGGCCGCGGCGGCGCGGATCGGTACCGGTCACGCGGGTTCCACCGGTCCTCTCCGTCGGGGGCGGCCTCCTCGGCCCCCGATATCCTGTCCGGGTTTCGCGGGTCCCCGCAAGCGTCCCCGCCGGCGGGGACACGGGGCCGCGCCGTTCGCTTCCGCCC
>NZ_VKHT01001694.1 GCF_014141535.1 Streptomyces alkaliphilus
CTCATGGGGTGGGGGGTACCGCATGTCGGGAACGGGACCTTCCGTGGCGGGCCGGCTCAGCGGCGGTTCTCGGTCTCGACCTGGAGGAAGACCGCGCCCAGGTGGTAGCGGTCGCCGCGACCGGCGAAGCGCAGGGACAGCCGGTTGGCGCCGTGCGCCAGGGCGGGGCGGAGGTCGAGGAGGGTGGAGTCGTAGCCGAGGGTGTTGCGGTGCGCCGGTTCGCGGGTGGTGACGTGGCGCCCGAGGTCGGCGATGGTGGAGTTCATGACGTCGTCGGCGGGCGAGGTCGGGTCGCCCAGGGCGATCGCCGGCCGGAGGTCCGGGGCGGCGGTCAGTGTGTCGCCGGCGCCGGGGTCGCCGTCGTAGCCGACGACGCCGAGGGTGCCGGTCGCGCCGTCGGGGGCGCGCAGGGCGTCGATGGTGAGGGTCACCTCTCCCTCGTCGCGCCGGGCGACGGGATCGGGTACGGCCGACGGACCCGGCAGCCCGGGCAGGTCGGGGAGTCCCTGGCCC
>NZ_VKHT01001695.1 GCF_014141535.1 Streptomyces alkaliphilus
GCCACGGCCGCCTTCACCGCCGCGGTCGCCGTGCTGATCATCGCCTGCCCCTGCGCCCTTCCGGGCTCCGGTCCTCCGCTCCGGGCCTCGCCGAGCGGTAGCCGTACGGTGAACCAGACGGCCTTGCCCCGGCCGTCCGGCCTGACCCGGGTTCCCCAACTCTCCCCGAGAGCGGCCACCAGCGCCAACCCGCGCCCGTTCCGGGCGTCGTGATCCGCGCTGCGCTCGCGTGGCAGGCCGGGGCCGTGATCGACCACGATGACCGTCAACCTGTCCTCGCGCAGCAACAGTTCGATGGTGCAACGTTTGTCCGGGCCCGCGTGCCGATGCACGTTGGCCACCAATTCGCTGGTGCCCAGCAGCACGGCGTCGACCAGCTCCGGGAGCCCCCAGCGACGTAGTTGCTCCTCCACCAACCGTCGGACCCGGGCCACCCGGTGGGGGACCACGCGCAGGCCCAGCGAGCACCGTCGACTCCTCCGGGGCCGGCGTCCGCCCGGACCCGGGGGAGG
>NZ_VKHT01001696.1 GCF_014141535.1 Streptomyces alkaliphilus
CCCTGTGCCTCTCCCACCACCCCGCCCTGCGAAGCGAGGTCCGCGCGGCTCCGCCTGGAGACCCCTCCCGTCACCGGTGAGGGACCGATCACCCTGCTCGAGCACGCCGAACGCTTCCCCGCCAGGGTCCGGGACGCCCGATGGGCGGCGGCCGGCACACCCACCGGCCCCGACCGCCTCCCCGACCCCGATCGGCTGCTCGCCGCCGCCGATCGGGGGCCGGTGGTGAGCCTCGTCGTGGGCCGGCGGCACGGGGACGCGTTGGTGGCCGCCGGCGGCACGGTACGGCGGGTCGAACTCCCCCTGCTGACCCGCAACGCGGTCGGCGCGACCCTGGGCACCCTGCGGGACGCGATCGCCCTCGCCCGGGACGCCGGGGCCCCGGCCCCCCGCCGCTCGGCGGCGGAGCGGGAGGTGGACGCGGTGCTGCGCTGGTTGTGGGACGCCGTGGCCGGTCCGGTGCTCACCGCCCTCGGCCCCCGGTGGCCCGCGCCGGACACCCCCGGAA
>NZ_VKHT01001697.1 GCF_014141535.1 Streptomyces alkaliphilus
CCCCGGGTGCTCCCCGAGCCCCCGGAGGCGTGACCGCCACCGGGCGTCGGGGTCCGCGCCGGGCGCACGGGACACGGGGCCACCCGACCACACCCGATCGACGCGCCCCGTCGATCGGATGGCTCCCGGGGAGGGGCGTGAAGGCGTACGGTGGGAGCCGCCCTCCGCCCGCCAGGGAGACAACGTGGCCGAACAGCCCACCCCTCCGAACGCAGTGTCCGCCGGCGGGGCCGCGTCGGCCCCCGCGCTTCCGGGCCGCATACCCTCGGCGGTGGTGGTGGCCGATGACCGGGGCAGGATCACCCACTGGAGCGCCGGAGCACGCCGGCTCTTCGGACTCGGCCGGGAGGAGGCCCGCGGTCGTGCCGTGGCCGACATCCTCCCCGTCTCCGGGGTCTTCGACGTCGTGGGGGACGGTGAGGACGACGGTGCGGCGTACTCCGGTTCGTACACCGGCTCCCGCGCCGACGTCGTCGACGGACCTCCCCGCCCGCTCCCCGAC
>NZ_VKHT01001698.1 GCF_014141535.1 Streptomyces alkaliphilus
GGCCGTGATCGCGGAGGGGCCGGGTCTGGGGTGGGTTCCGGTGGTCACCCGTGCCGGTCCGGCCGGGGGTGCCGCCGCGGACCGGCACGTCTCGGTGGAGTGGAGGTGTTCCCCGGTGCGGCAGGCGCCGCCGGCGGATGTTCCGTCGCTCGGGGAGGCCGAGCGTGAGTTGGCCGAGGCCCTGCGCGCGGCGACGGAGGCGCTGACGCGAATGGCGGTGGCGGGCGCGGGCCCGGTCGCCCGGGCGGAGCTGTCGGCGTACCGGGCGCGGGCGGAGAGCGGGGATCGGATTCTGGCGCCCGGATATCCGCCCCGGGCCGCGCGGGTGTTGGAGCTGGCCCGGCGGGTGGGCCTCCTGATCGGGATCGCGAACGCGCCCGGTGAGCACGGCGCGGCGGTGAGCGCGGGGGAGATCGCGGCGCGGGAGGCGGTGCTGCGGCCGGTGGAGCGGACGGCGCGGCGTGCCAGGGTGGCGGCCTACAACGCCTTCGTGGAGGGG
>NZ_VKHT01001699.1 GCF_014141535.1 Streptomyces alkaliphilus
CCGGATCCGCGCCCCGCGCCGATCGTGCTGCTGGACAACCCCCGGCATCTGGGCAACATCGGTGCCGTGATCCGACTGGCCGCCGGCTGCGGCGCGGCCGGGGTGCTCACCACCGGCACCGTCGACCCCTGGCACCCCGGGGTGGTGCGGGCGAGTGCCGGACTGCACTGGGCCCTGCCGGTGGCCGGGCGCGGGCTCGACGACCTGCCGACCGGCCCGCTGTACGCGCTGGACCCGGAGGGGGAGGACCTGCGCGGGGCGGGGATCCCCGACGACGCCCTGCTCGCCTTCGGCTCCGAGCGACACGGCCTGTCCCCGGAGGTGCGGGCGCGCGCGGACCGGCTGTTGGCGCTGCCGATGCGACCGATGGTCTCCAGCTACAACCTCGCCACCAGCGTGGCCATGACCCTCTACCACTGGCTCGCCGGCCGCCCCGGGACGCCGCTGCCGGCGGGCTGAGACGCGAACCCGCCCCCACCCGGGCTCCGGGAGGGGGC
>NZ_VKHT01000017.1 GCF_014141535.1 Streptomyces alkaliphilus
GGCCACGGGGGTGTGCGCGGCCACCGGGGCGGCCCTGGCCTCGGCGCTGACGGACACCGGGCCGGGGGCGGTGACCGTGCTGCTCGCCCAACCGGCCGCGTGGACGGTACCGCTGGCCTTCGCCGTGATGATCGGCGTGTCCCGGGTGCGGAGCTGGGGTGTGCCGCCCTCGTGGGCCGGGCACGCGGTGCTGCGGCTGCACGCCCCGACCCCGCGCGACGGCTGAGCCACCACCGGCCGCCCGTTCACCCGGGGCCCGGGCGGGCTTCAGCGGGGGAGAAGAGTGTCCACGTCGATCTCGATCTTGGCGCCGATGCTCTCGGGCAGGACGAGGGTCTCGCCGGGGCGGTGGACGCTTCGGGTGCGGTACCCGTCCTCCCGGGGGTCGGTGAGCAGAACGACTTCCTCCTCCCGACGGTTGCCGATGAGGTACACCGGAACGCCGGCACGGGCGTAGAGGGGCGGCTTGGTGACGGTGTCGTTGACGTGGTTGCCCGAGGTGATCTCCACGACCATGCGGAAGACGCGCGGGTCGAAGCAGTTGTAGGCGACGACGTGGTCGAGGGCGTCCGCGTCGACCACGGAGAGGTCGGGGATGACGTAGTCCTCGTCGCCCGTGGGCAGCCACAACCCGATTCCCTGCCTGACTTTGGTCTCCCCCCGGTGCAACTCGGCCAGGGCCAGGGTGAGGTCGGTGAGCGAGTCCGCATGATGTCCGTCGGGTGGTGGGTTCACGATGAGTCGTCCCTCGAGGATTTCCGGTCGGTGACCGGGTAGCTCGCGGAAGACCACCTCGGCCAGGTCGATGAGGCCCGTCACCGCTCGCGCCGGGGGCGGGCTCGGCCGGTCCTCCGTCCTCTCCGGGGCGGGGGCCTGTTCCGGGGCGATGGTCATGTCGGTGCTCCTGTCCGCGTTGCGTGCCACGGGACCTCACCTCCGAGCGTAGGGGGATGATCACCGTCCGGTGATCACGGGGACGATTCTCGCCGGTGGTGCGGACACGCGCCGGGGGTGCGCGGAACGTGTCGCGCACCGAAATCGGGAAAACCGGAAAAACGATCATCGACCAGGCAGCCGGTCGTCGCCGGGCCCGCCAACACCCGTGGGTGTGAGGGTCGTCACGCTGTCGGCGGGGTGTTCGGGCCGATTGGCGGGCGCTGTGTCCGGTATGGCACACTGGGCGGGTTGCTCGGTTGAGTGCCGATGCCGCGCGCCTCCCGCCGGGAGGACCGGAAGCGAGTCCCATCGTATTCGTCACCCCTCATCAGGGGTGGAAGTACCGGGATCTTCCGGGAAGTGTCGGTGGGGCGCCGACCAGGCACCTGGTGGACACCATCCCCCCGCCGCCCGCCGGAGAAACCCTCCGGAGGGTTTTCCGTTGCGGTGAAATCCGCTCGGAAGCGCGACACGCCCGACCGCGTGGGTCGAGCGAGGCGCTCGGTGAGGGGCCGGGGAAACCCGAGCCACCGGGTTCCGGAGCGTTGACGAGAGACAGGACTACGAACCAGCCATGGCGGGACAGAAGATCCGCATCCGGCTCAAGGCCTACGACCACGAGGTCATCGACAACTCGGCGAAGAAGATCGTCGAGACGGTGACCCGTACCGGTGCGTCGGTCGCGGGCCCGGTGCCGCTGCCCACAGAGAAGAACGTGTACTGCGTCATCAAGTCGCCGCACAAGTACAAGGACTCGCGCGAGCACTTCGAGATGCGTACCCACAAGCGTCTGATCGACATCCTCGACCCGACCCCCAAGACCGTTGACTCGCTGATGCGCCTGGACCTCCCGGCCGGCGTCGACATCGAGATCAAGCTCTGAGGGGTGCGCTGAAGATGACCAAGCAGATCAAGGGCGTCCTGGGCGAGAAGCTCGGCATGACCCAGGTCTGGGACGAGAACAACCGTGTCGTCCCGGTGACCGTGGTCAAGGCCGGCCCCTGTGTTGTGACCCAGGTCCGCACCGCCGACCGCGACGGCTACGACGCCGTCCAGATCGCCTTCGGCGAGATCGACCCGCGCAAGGTGAACAAGCCCCTCAAGGGCCACTTCGCCAAGGCGGGCGTCACCCCCCGTCGTCACCTGGTGGAGATCCGCACCGCCGACGCCTCCGAGTACACCACCGGCCAGGAGGTCACGGCCGAGGTGTTCGAGTCCGGCCTCAAGGTGGACGTGACCGGGAAGTCCAAGGGCAAGGGCACCGCCGGTGTCATGAAGCGCCACGGCTTCCGCGGTGGCAAGGCCTCCCACGGTGCCCACCGCGTGCACCGCAAGCCCGGCTCCATCGGCGGTTGCGCCACTCCCGGCCGCGTGTTCAAGGGCATGCGGATGGCCGGTCGCACCGGTAACGAGCGGGTGACCACCCAGAACCTGACCGTCCACGCCGTTGACGCGGAGAAGGGACTGCTGCTCATCAAGGGCGCGGTTCCCGGTCCGAACGGCGGCCTCGTCCTGGTCCGCACCGCGGCCAAGGGGGCCTGAGGTTAAACGATGACCACCAACATTGACATCCTCTCGCCGGCCGGCGACAAGACCGGTTCCGTCGAACTCCCCTCGGAGATCTTCGACGTTCAGGTCAGCGTTCCGCTGATCCACCAGGTCGTCGTCGCCCAGCTGGCCGCGGCCCGCCAGGGTACGCACAAGACCAAGACCCGCGGCGAGGTTCGCGGCGGTGGCCGCAAGCCGTACCGCCAGAAGGGCACCGGCCGCGCGCGCCAGGGCTCGACCCGTGCCCCGCAGTTCGCCGGTGGTGGCGTGGTCCACGGCCCCGTGCCGCGTGACTACTCCCAGCGGACCCCGAAGAAGATGAAGGCCGCCGCGCTGCGCGGTGCCCTCTCGGACCGGGCCCGCCACCAGCGCGTGCACGTCGTCTCCGGCGTCGTGGACGGCGAGGTCTCGACCAGGGCCGCCAAGACCCTCTTCGGGAAGATCAGCGAGCGCAAGAACCTGCTCCTGGTCGCCGAGAAGGCCGAGCGCGACGCCTGGCTGTCGGCCCGCAACCTGCCGCAGGTCCACATCCTCGAGCCGGCACAGCTGAACACCTACGACGTGCTCGTCTCCGACGACGTGGTCTTCACCAAGGCCGCCTTCGACAGCTTCGTCGCCGGCCCGACCAAGTCCGAAGGGAGCGAGGCCTGATGAGCGAGGCGACCCCCGCCGCCGCCGAGGGCGTGACCAGCAAGACCTTCACGGACCCCCGTGATGTCCTGCTCCGCCCCGTGGTCTCCGAGAAGAGCTACGCGCTGCTGGACGAGAACAAGTACACGTTCGTCGTCCACCCGCGTGCCAACAAGACCCAGATCAAGCAGGCCGTCGAGTCGGTCTTCTCGGTCCGGGTCGCCGGGGTCAACACCATCAACCGGCAGGGCAAGCGCAAGCGCACCCGCACCGGTTACGGCAAGCGCGCGGACACCAAGCGCGCCATCGTGACCCTCGCCGAGGGCGAAACCATCGACATCTTCGGCGGCCCGGTCTCCTGACGGAGGTCCGAGCCGTCCGATACCGGACGAGGACGTAAGAATGGGTATCCGCAAGTACAAGCCGACGACTCCGGGCCGTCGTGGCGCCAGTGTCGCCGACTTCGTCGAGATCACGCGGTCCACGCCGGAGAAGTCGCTGGTCCGCCCGCTGCACAGCAAGGGTGGTCGGGACAACTCCGGCCGGGTGGCCGTCCGTCACCAGGGTGGTGGCCACAAGCGGGCCTACCGCCTGATCGACTTCCGTCGGCACGACAAGGACGGTGTGCCGGCCAAGGTCGCGCACATCGAGTACGACCCGAACCGCACCGCGCGCATCGCGTTGCTGCACTACGCCGACGGTGAGAAGCGCTACATCATCGCGCCGGCCGGCCTGAAGCAGGGCGACCGCATCGAGAACGGTCCGGGCGCCGACATCAAGCCCGGCAACAACCTGCCGCTGCGTCACATCCCGGTGGGTACGGTCATCCACGCCATCGAGCTGCGGCCCGGCGGCGGCGCCAAGTTCGCCCGCTCCGCGGGTGCCTCGGTGCAGCTGCTGGCGCGCGAGGGGCGCATGGCGCACCTGCGCATGCCCTCCGGTGAGATCCGCCTGGTCGACGTCCGCTGCCGCGCCACCGTGGGCGAGGTCGGCAACGCCGAGCAGTCGAACATCAACTGGGGCAAGGCCGGCCGGATGCGCTGGAAGGGTGTTCGCCCGAGCGTTCGCGGTGTGGTCATGAACCCCGTCGACCACCCGCACGGCGGTGGTGAGGGCAAGACCTCCGGTGGTCGCCACCCGGTCTCGCCCTGGGGCAAGAAGGAAGGACGTACTCGCTCGCCGAAGAAGGCCAGCAACAAGTACATCGTCCGCCGCCGCAAGACGAACAAGAAGCGCTAGGAGCAGGCCACGATGCCGCGCAGTCTGAAGAAGGGGCCCTTCGTCGACGACCACCTGAGCAAGAAGGTGGACGCCCAGAACGAAGCCGGCACCAAGAACGTCATCAAGACCTGGTCCCGCCGCTCCATGATCGTCCCGGCGATGCTCGGGCACACGATCGCGGTGCACGACGGTCGCAAGCACGTCCCGGTGTTCGTCACCGAGTCGATGGTCGGCCACAAGCTCGGCGAGTTCGCGCCGACCCGCACCTTCCGCGGCCACGTGAAGGACGACCGCAAGTCGCGTCGTCGCTGACCGACGGGTTGCGAGACAAGATGATTGACACCGAAGGGACAACCATGGAAGCCAGGGCCCAGGCGCGGTACATCCGCGTCACGCCCATGAAGGCCCGCCGTGTGGTGGACCTCATCCGTGGCATGGACGCCACGGAGGCCCGGGCGGTCCTGCGTTTCGCCCCGCAGGCCGCGAGCGTGCCGGTCGGCAAGGTGCTGGACAGCGCCATCGCCAACGCCGCGCACAACTACGACCACACCGATGTCGACACGCTCTTCATCAAGGAGGCGTACGTCGACGAGGGCCCGACCCTCAAGCGGTTCCGTCCGCGCGCGCAGGGTCGCGCCTACCGGATCCGGAAGCGGACCAGTCACATCACCGTGGTCCTCGGCAGCAAGGAAGGGACCCGGTAATGGGACAGAAGGTCAACCCGCACGGGTTCCGGCTCGGCATCACCACCGACTTCAAGTCGCGCTGGTACGCCGACAAGCTGTACAAGGACTACGTCAAGGAAGACGTCGCGATCCGTCGCATGCTCACCAGTGGCATGGAGCGGGCCGGCATCTCCAAGGTGGAGATCGAGCGCACCCGTGACCGGGTTCGCGTCGACGTCCACACCGCCCGGCCGGGCATCGTCATCGGCCGTCGCGGTGCCGAGGCCGACCGTCTCCGGGGCAACCTGGAGAAGCTGACCGGCAAGCAGATCCAGTTCAACATCCTCGAGGTGAAGAACCCGGAGCTCGACGCCCAGCTGGTCGCCCAGGCCGTCGCCGAGCAGCTCGCCTCCCGGGTCTCCTTCCGGCGGGCCATGCGCAAGAGCATGCAGTCCACCCTGAAGGCCGGCGCCAAGGGCATCAAGATCATGTGCAGCGGTCGGCTCGGCGGCGCGGAGATGTCCCGCTCCGAGTTCTACCGCGAGGGCCGCGTGCCCCTGCACACCCTGCGCGCCAACGTGGACTACGGCTTCTTCGAGGCCCGTACCTCCTTCGGCCGCATCGGTGTGAAGGTGTGGATCTACAAGGGTGATGTGAAGAACATCTCCGAGGTCCGTGCCGAGAACGCCGCCGCCCGGGCCGGCAACCGTCCCTCGCGCGGCGGTTCCGACCGTCCGGCGCGCGGCGGTCGTGGCGAGCGCGGCGGCCGTGGTCGCAAGCCGCAGCAGCAGAACGCTCCGGCCGAGGCCGCACGGGCCGAGACCGGCGCCGCGGCGGCGTCGCCCGACAGCTCCGGAAAGGAGGGCTGACCCCATGCTGATCCCGCGCAGGGTCAAGCACCGCAAGCAGCACCACCCCAAGCGCAAGGGCATGGCCAAGGGCGGCACCGAGGTGGCGTTCGGCGAGTGGGGCATCCAGGCGGTCACCGCCGCCTACGTGACGAACCGGCAGATCGAGGCCGCGCGTATCTCGATGACCCGGCACATCAAGCGTGGCGGCAAGGTGTGGATCAACATCTACCCCGACCGTCCGCTGACCAAGAAGCCCGCCGAGACCCGCATGGGTTCCGGTAAGGGTTCGCCGGAGTGGTGGGTCGCGAACGTCAAGCCCGGTCGGGTGATGTTCGAGCTGTCCTACCCGAACGAGAAGATCGCCCGTGAGGCGCTGATCCGCGCCTCGCACAAGCTTCCGATGAAGTGCCGGATCGTGCGGCGCGAGACAGGGGAGGCGTGATGGCTGCCGGTACCAAGACGGCCGAGCTGCGCGAGCTGAACAACGAGGAACTCGTCGTGAAGCTGCGCGAGGCCAAGGAGGAGCTGTTCCGCCTCCGCTTCCAGGCGGCGACCGGGCAGCTGGAGAACAACAGCCGGCTCAAGGCCGTCCGCAAGGACATCGCCAGGATCTACACCCTGATGCGTGAGCGCGAGCTGGGCATCGAGACGGTGGAGAGCGCCTGATGAGTGAGAAGAATGTGACTGCCGAGAACACCGGCGAGCGTGGTCGCCGCAAGACCCGTGAGGGTCTGGTCGTCAGCGACAAGATGGACAAGACCGTCGTCGTCGCCGTCGAGGACCACGTCAAGCACGCGCTGTACGGCAAGATCATCCGCCGTACCAACAAGCTCAAGGCGCACGACGAGCAGAACGCCGCGGGCATCGGCGACCGGGTCCTGTTGATGGAGACCCGTCCGCTGTCCGCGACCAAGCGCTGGCGCATCGTCGAGATCCTCGAGAAGGCCAAGTAACCACCTGAGTTTTCTCAGGAACAGTTCCGCCAGGCTCGGTGGGGGCCGCTCGCGGTCATCCGTGAGGGCCCCCGCCGGGAACCGGCAGACGATCAGGAGAGAGACGTGATCCAGCAGGAGTCGCGACTGCGGGTCGCCGACAACACCGGTGCGAAGGAGATCCTTTGCATCCGGGTGCTCGGTGGCTCGGGTCGGCGCTACGCGGGCATCGGCGACGTCATCGTCGCCACCGTCAAGGACGCGATCCCCGGCGGCAACGTGAAGAAGGGTGACGTCGTCAAGGCCGTCATCGTTCGTGCCGTCAAGGAGCGTCGTCGTCCGGACGGCTCGTACATCCGCTTCGACGAGAACGCCGCCGTGATCCTCAAGAACGACGGCGACCCCCGCGGTACCCGTATCTTCGGCCCCGTCGGCCGTGAGCTGCGCGAGAAGAAGTTCATGAAGATCATCTCGCTGGCGCCGGAGGTGCTGTAACCGATGAAGATCAAGAAGGGCGACCTGGTCCAGGTCATCACCGGCAAGGACAAGGGCAAGCAGGGCAAGGTCATCGTGGCCTACCCCCGCGAGGACCGTGTCCTGGTCGAGGGTGTCAACCGGGTCAAGAAGCACACCAAGGCCGGGCAGACCGCCCGCGGGTCGAAGACCGGCGGCATCGTGACCACCGAGGCCCCCGTCCACGTGAGCAATGTCGCGCTCGTCGTGGAGCAGGACGGCAAGAAGGTCACCACCCGCGTGGGCTACCGCTTCGACGACGAGGGCAACAAGATCCGCGTTGCCAAGCGGACCGGTGAGGACATCTGATGACTGCCACCACCTACGCACCGCGCCTGAAGCAGCGGTACCGCGAGGAGATCCAGGGCAAGCTGCGCGAGGAGTTCTCCTACGAGAACGTCATGCAGATCCCCGGTCTGACCAAGATCGTGGTCAACATGGGTGTGGGCGACGCCGCCCGCGACTCCAAGCTGATCGAGGGCGCCGTGCGCGACCTCACCACGATCACCGGCCAGAAGCCGGCCGTCACCAAGGCCCGCAAGTCCATCGCGCAGTTCAAGCTGCGCGAGGGTCAGCCGATCGGCGCGCACGTCACGCTGCGCGGCGACCGCATGTGGGAGTTCCTGGACCGGCTGCTGTCGCTGGCGCTGCCGCGCATCCGTGACTTCCGGGGTCTGTCACCCAAGCAGTTCGACGGCCGCGGCAACTACACCTTCGGTCTCACCGAGCAGGTCATGTTCCACGAGATCGACCAGGACAAGATCGACCGGGTCCGGGGCATGGACATCACCGTGGTCACCACGGCGACCAACGACGACGAGGGCCGCGCCCTCCTGCGTCACCTCGGATTCCCGTTCAAGGAGGCGTGAGCCATGGCGAAGAAGGCCCTGATTGCCAAGGCGGCCCGCAAGCCCAAGTTCGCCGTGCGTGCCTACACGCGCTGCCAGCGTTGCGGCCGGCCGCACTCCGTGTACCGCAAGTTCGGCCTGTGCCGTGTGTGCCTGCGCGAGATGGCGCACCGCGGTGAGCTGCCGGGCGTGACGAAGAGCTCCTGGTAACCGCCACCCGGCGGGCACCGGAACTCTCTCGGCAAGCAATCGGACGGCGGGTCGGCCCGATTTTTTCCACCAACGGTTCGGTGAACTAAGGTGGAAGGGTTGGGCGCCCGCCGCCCCGAATCGACTTACTACGCCGTAGGTCCCCGCTCCACACCCGTCCCGCCAGGCGCGGGGAGAGGGACGGAGCAGACAGGAAACCCCGGCGAGAGAGGCCCAAGGCCATCACATGACCATGACTGATCCGATCGCAGACATGTTGACACGTCTGCGGAACGCCAACTCGGCCTACCACGACTCCGTGGTGATGCCGCACAGCAAGATCAAGTCGCACATCGCGGAGATCCTCCAGCAGGAGGGTTACATCACCGGCTGGAAGACCGAGGACGCCCGGGTCGGCCGGAACCTGGTCCTGGAGCTGAAGTACGGCCCCAACCGCGAGCGCTCGATCGCCGGCCTGAAGCGGATCTCCAAGCCGGGCCTTCGGGTCTACGCCAAGTCCACCGCGCTGCCGCGGGTGCTCGGCGGCCTCGGCGTGGCGATCATCTCCACGTCGCACGGCCTGCTCACCGACAAGCAGGCGCAGAAGAAGGGCGTGGGCGGGGAAGTCCTCGCCTACGTCTGGTAACGGAAGGGAACGGAGGACAAGCAATGTCGCGTATCGGCAAGCTCCCCATCCAGGTTCCCGCCGGTGTGGACGTCACCATCGACGGCCGGACGGTCGGCGTGAAGGGCCCCAAGGGGAACCTCTCGCACACCGTCGCCGAGCCCATCGAGGTCGCACGGAGCGAGGACGGCGCCATCGTCGTCACCCGCCCCAACGACGAGAACCGGAACAGGGCCCTGCACGGCCTGTCCCGCACGCTGGTGGCGAACATGATCACTGGCGTGACCGAGGGTTACAGCAAGCGCCTGGAGATCAGCGGTGTGGGTTACCGCGTCCAGGCCAAGGGTTCGAACCTCGAGTTCTCCCTGGGCTACAGCCACCCGATCCTGATCGAGGCCCCCGAGGGCATCAGCTTCGCGGTGGAGACCCCGACCAGGCTGACCGTCCAGGGCATCGACAAGCAGAAGGTCGGCGAGGTCGCGGCGAAGATCCGCAAGCTTCGCAAGCCCGACCCGTACAAGGCCAAGGGCATCAAGTACGAGGGCGAAGTCATCCGCCGCAAGGTCGGAAAGGCTGGTAAGTAAGCCATGGCATACGGTGTGAAGATCGCCAAGGGTGACGCCCGGAAGCGTGCGGCCGTCAAGCGGCGGCACATCCGCATCCGCAAGAAGATCTCGGGCACCCCGGAGCGTCCGCGCCTGGTCGTGACCCGTTCCAACCGCCACGTGGTGGCTCAGGTCATCGACGACATCGCGGGCCACACGCTGGCCTCCGCCTCGTCCATGGACGCCTCCATCCGCGGCACCGACGGCGACAAGAGCGCGCAGGCCCAGCGGGTCGGCGCCCTGGTCGCCGAGCGGGCGAAGGCGGCCGGCATCGAGGCCGTCGTCTTCGACCGGGGTGGCAGCAGGTACGCCGGGCGGGTCGCCGCCCTGGCCGACGCCGCCCGTGAGGCCGGTCTCAAGTTCTGAGCCGGTTCCGTTGCCAACAGCTGGCTGAGCGGACAAGACGAGAGAGGTAATTCCAATGGCTGGACCCCAGCGCCGCGGTGGCGGCGCCGGTGGCGGCGAGCGGCGGGACCGGAAGGGCCGGGACGGCGGCGCGGCCGCCGAGAAGACCGCGTACGTCGAGCGCGTCGTCGCGATCAATCGCGTCGCCAAGGTCGTGAAGGGTGGTCGTCGCTTCAGCTTCACCGCGCTGGTCGTGGTGGGCGACGGTGACGGCACCGTGGGTGTCGGTTACGGCAAGGCGAAGGAGGTGCCCGCCGCCATCGCCAAGGGTGTGGAGGAGGCCAAGAAGTCCTTCTTCAAGGTGCCGCGGATCCAGGGCACCATCCCGCACCCGATCCAGGGCGAGAAGGCCGCGGGCATCGTCCTGCTGAAGCCCGCGTCCCCCGGTACCGGTGTGATCGCCGGTGGTCCGGTGCGCGCCGTCCTGGAGTGCGCCGGTATCCACGACGTGCTGAGCAAGTCGCTCGGCTCGTCCAACCCCATCAACATCGTGCACGCCACGGTGGCCGCTCTGCGGGGCCTGCAGCGCCCCGAGGAGATCGCCGCCCGTCGTGGCCTGCCGCTGGAGGACGTCGCCCCCGCCGCTCTGCTGCGGGCGCGGGCAGGGGCGGGTGCGTGATGGCTCGCCTGAAGATCACCCAGACCAAGTCCTACATCGGCAGCAAGCAGAACCACCGCGAGACGCTGCGCTCCCTCGGGCTCAAGCGCATCAACGACGTGGTGGTCAAGGAGGACCGTCCGGAGATCCGCGGCATGGCGAACACCGTGCGGCACCTCGTGACGGTCGAGGAGGTGGACTGACATGGCGGGCGAGAACGCCGACAAGCCGCTGAAGATCCACAACCTGCGGCCCGCCCCGGGGGCGAAGACCGCCAAGACCCGTGTGGGTCGTGGTGAGGCATCCAAGGGCAAGACCGCCGGTCGCGGTACCAAGGGCACCAAGGCCCGTTACCAGGTGAAGGCCGGCTTCGAGGGCGGTCAGCTGCCGCTGCACATGCGGCTGCCGAAGCTCAAGGGCTTCAAGAACCCCGCCCACAAGCAGTTCCAGGTCGTCAACCTGGACCGCCTGGCCGCCCTCTACCCCGAGGGTGGCGAGGTGACCGTGCCGGACCTGGTGGCCAAGGGCGCGGTGCGCGACAACGAGCTGGTGAAGGTCCTCGGCAACGGTGAGATCTCCGTGGCGCTCCAGGTGACGGTCGACGCCGTCTCCGGCTCCGCCAAGGAGAAGATCACCGCCGCCGGCGGAACCGTCAACGAGCTGCTCTGAGCCTCGGCTCGGGGAGTGTGAAACAGATGTGACCGGGGGCGCTTCGAACGGGCGTCCCCGGTCACGCGTATGCGGCGTCATTCCCGCATCGCCATACGGCCGGTAAGGTGGCCTGCGGTGCCGTGCTCCGGGCCCGCCGTGTCGTGGGTTCCGGACCCTTTCGGGGGTCCTTCGGGGGGCACCCCGCAATTCCCTCAGTATCCGTGGAACTACAAGACCGTCACCTCTCGCGAGGCCTTCGCGGGGGGCGCAGGAGGAACCGTGCTCACCGCGTTCGCCCGGGCGTTCCAGACGCCCGACCTGCGCAAGAAGCTGCTCTTCACGCTCGGCATCGTGGTGCTGTTCCGGTTCGGGGCACACGTCCCCACGCCCGGCGTGAGCTATCAGAACGTCCAGTACTGCGTGGCACAGATCGAGGACAGCAACGCGGGTCTCTTCGGTCTGGTCAACATGTTCAGTGGCGGCGCCCTGATGCAGCTCACCATCTTCGCGCTGGGGATCATGCCGTACATCACGGCGAGCATCATTCTGCAGCTCCTGGTCGTGGTCATTCCGCGACTGGAGGCCCTCAAGAAGGAGGGGCAGTCGGGTCAGGCGAAGATCACGCAGTACACGCGATACCTGACGGTCGCCCTCGCCGTGTTGCAGGCCACCGGTCTGGTGGCCACCGCGCGCAGCGGCTCTTTGTTCGCCGGTTGTACCGAACCCATCCTGATCGATGACGGGATGTTCACCGTCCTGGTCATGATCATCACCCTCACCGCGGCCACCGCGCTCATCATGTGGCTGGGTGAACTCATCACCGACCGCGGCATCGGCAACGGCATGTCGATGCTGATGTTCGTCTCCATCGCGGCGGGCTTCCCCGGCGCGCTGTGGTCGATCAAGAACGCGGGCACCCTGGCCGACGGTTGGATCGAGTTCGGCGTGGTCATCGCCTGCGGTCTGGCCATGGTCGGCCTGGTGGTCTTCGTCGAGCTGGCGCAGCGCCGCATCCCGGTGCAGTACGCCAAGCGCATGATCGGGCGCCGCTCCTACGGCGGCACCTCGACCTACATCCCCCTCAAGGTGAACCAGGCGGGCGTGATCCCCGTCATCTTCGCCTCGTCGTTGCTCTACATCCCGCTGCTGCTCGTGCAGTTCAGCGGATCCGAGGGCGGATGGGCCGACTGGATCCAGCGGAACCTGGTCCAGATGGACAGCCCGATCTACCTCATCAGTTACTTCACCCTCATCGTGTTCTTCGCCTTCTTCTACGTGGCCATCACCTTCAACCCCGAAGACGTGGCCGAAAACATGAAGAAGTATGGTGGGTTCATCCCCGGGATCCGGGCCGGACGACCCACGGTCGAATACCTGAGCTACGTGCTGAACCGCATCACGTGGCCCGGTTCGATCTACCTCGGTCTGATCGCCCTGGTTCCCGCCGTCGCCCTCATCATGTTCAACGCGCAGGGGGAGTTCCCGTTCGGCGGTACCTCCATCCTCATCATCGTGGGTGTCGGTCTGGAGACGGTTCGGCAGATCGAGAGCCAGCTCCACCAGCGAAACTACGAAGGGTTCCTCCGCTGATGCGTATCGTCCTCGTCGGACCGCCGGGGGCGGGCAAGGGCACGCAGGCCGCCCTGCTCGCCGAGAACCTCGGCATCCCGCACATCTCGACCGGCGACCTCTTCCGGGCGAACATCCGCCAGGGGACCGAGCTCGGTCGCCGGGCGCAGGAGTACATGCGCGAGGGTCGACTGGTACCGGACGAGGTCACGATCGGGATGGCGGCGGACCGGATGGCCGCGCCCGACGCCGAGAGCGGCTTCCTGCTCGACGGTTTCCCCCGCAACCTGCCCCAGGCCGAGGCCCTGGACAAGCTGCTGGGGGAGACCGGTGTCGCGCTCGACGCCGTCCTGGACCTCGAGGTTCCCGAGGACGAGGTGGTCCGGCGCATCGCCGGCCGCCGCATCTGCCGCGAGGACAGCGGCCACCTGTTCCACACCGAGTACAGCAAGCCGCGCGTGGAGGGCGTCTGCGACGTCTGCGGCGGTGAGCTCTACCAGCGCGAGGACGACCGCGAGGACACCGTCCGCAAGCGGCTGGAGGTCTACCACCTGGAGACCGAGCCGATCATCGGGCACTACCGGGACCAGGGCCTCGTGGTGACCATCCCGGCCCTCGGCGCCGTCCCCGAGGTGACGCGCCGCGCGCTGGCCGCGCTGCCGCACCGCACCGTCTGACCCCCGCCGCGGGGGCACCGCGGCGACGACCCCGGGGCCGGGGTGTCCGCACCGGACACCCCGGCCCCCGGCGCGAGATCCCTCGCCCCTCTCGTTTTCCCGGCCGCCCCGGCCCCTTCGGCCGAGCCGGCCCTTCGACCCGGCACGGAAGAGAACCCGATTCATGGTGGAGATCAAGACCCCCGAGCAGATCGCGAGCATGCGTGCGGCGGGGCTGGTGGTCGCCGAGATGCACCGCCGCTGCGCCGAGGCCGCCGTTCCCGGGACCACCACAGCCGAGCTGGACCGGATCGCCGCCGCCGTGATCGCCGAGCACGGGGCCAAGCCCAACTTCCTCGGCTACGGCGGTTTCCCCGGCAACATCTGCACCTCGGTGAACGACGTGGTGGTGCACGGCATCCCCTCCGAGGACACCGTGCTGGCCTCCGGGGACATCATCTCCATCGACGCCGGCGCGATCATCGACGGCTGGCACGCGGACGCGGCGCTGACCGTCTTCGTCGGGGACGGCCACGCCCCCGAGGTCCACGAGCTGAGCCGGGTCACCGAGCACTCGCTGTGGGCAGGCATCGCGGCCATGCGGGTCGGTGGCCGACTGGTGGACATCTCCCGCGCGGTCGAGCGCGACATCCGCAAGCAGCCCCCGCCGCCCTCGGGGCGCTGGGGCATCGTCGAGGAGTACGGCGGGCACGGCATCGGCAGCGCCATGCACATGGAGCCGCACGTGCTGAACTACGTGGAGCGGCGGCGTGGCAAGGGACCGCGTCTGGTGCCGGGCATGTGCCTGGCCATCGAGCCGATGGTCACCCTCGGCGACCCGGCCACCCACGTGCTCTCCGACGACTGGACGGTCAAGAGCGACGACGGCGGCTGGTCGGCGCACTGGGAGCACTCCGTCGCGCTGACCGAGCGGGGCCCGCTGGTGCTCACCGCTCCCGACGGGGGGCGGGCGCGCCTGGCGGAGCTGGGCATCGAGGCGGCCCCGGACCCGCTGGGCTGACCCGACCGGTCCCGACCGGTTCCGGCCCGTCCCGGTGGATTCCGGTCGGACCCGGTCGATCCCATCCCATCCGGTGGATTTTGTCGGGGAACCGACATCGCCGGAAAACCCCGTCGCTTCCGATTCGCGTGCCCCCGCATGATGATCTTGATCGCGGGGAAACCTACCTGATTCGTCTTTTCCCGAGCGCTCACGTAGACTGGTGCGTCGGTCCCGGTACACCCGTGTATCAGGGCTGTCCAGGTAGCCGATCCCGGAAGGTGAAGCGCTCAAGCATGGCCAAAAAACAAGGGGCCATCGAGATCGAGGGCACCGTCGTCGAGTCTCTGCCGAACGCTATGTTCAAGGTCGAGCTGCAGAACGGTCACCAAGTTCTCGCGCACATCAGCGGCAAGATGCGGATGCACTACATCCGTATCCTGCCCGACGACCGGGTCGTGGTGGAGCTCTCGCCCTACGACCTGACGCGCGGGCGGATCGTCTACCGCTACAAGTAGATCGAGACCCGGAGAACCTCAATCCCATGAAGGTCAAGCCGAGCGTCAAGAAGATCTGCGACAAGTGCAAGGTGATCCGCCGCCACGGTCGGGTCATGGTCATCTGCGACAACCTGCGCCACAAGCAGCGCCAGGGCTGATCGCGGACACGCCGAGCCGAACACTCGAAGCAGACTTCACGCGCCCGGGCGGTGACCGGCACCCCGTGCCCGGATCATCGCCCCACACGTCAATACCGCAGCGTCCCGCCCCCGCCCCGCGCGGAGGGCGACACCCCCGGTCGGAGGCCGGGGACCCGGTAGCCATGCCGGGACCGGCGCTGCGGCAGACCTCCGACACGAATCAGGAGCCCACGCATGGCACGCCTATCGGGCGTCGACCTGCCGCGCGAAAAGCGCGTCGAGGTCGCCCTCACCTACGTCTTCGGCATCGGTCGCACCCTGTCGCAGACCACGCTCCGCGAGACGGGTATCAACCCCGACACCCGCGTTCGCGACCTCTCCGAGGACGAGCTGGTCCGCATCCGCGAGTACGTCGAGGGCAACATCCGCACCGAGGGTGACCTCCGACGCGAGATCCAGGCCGACATCCGCCGCAAGGTGGAGATCGGCAGCTACGAGGGTCTGCGTCACCGCCGCGGCCTGCCGGTTCGCGGACAGCGCACCAAGACCAACGCGCGTACCCGCAAGGGCCCGCGTCGCGCCATCGCCGGCAAGAAGAAGCCGGGCAAGAAGTAGTCCGCTCCGGACGCCGTTTCGCGGTTCGCGCAGCGGGACCGACCACCTCCACGGGAGATAGCGCTTTATGCCTCCGAAGGGCCGACAGGCCGGCGCCAAGAAGGTGCGCCGCAAGGAGAAGAAGAACGTCGCTCACGGGCACGCCCACATCAAGAGCACGTTCAACAACACCATCGTCTCGATCACCGACCCGTCCGGGAACGTGATCTCCTGGGCCTCCGCCGGCCACGTCGGCTTCAAGGGGTCCCGCAAGTCCACCCCGTTCGCCGCGCAGATGGCCGCGGAGAGCGCCGCCCGTCGTGCCCAGGAGCACGGCATGCGGAAGGTGGACGTCTTCGTCAAGGGTCCGGGCTCCGGTCGTGAGACCGCGATCCGCTCCCTCCAGGCCACCGGCCTGGAGGTCGGGTCCATCCAGGACGTGACCCCCACCCCGCACAACGGCTGCCGCCCGCCCAAGCGCCGGCGCGTCTGATTCGACGGTCGTCCCCGCCAGGGTGCCCCGGCACCCGGGCGGGACGGCCGACCGTCGGGTCGGGTCCTCCGGGATTCGGCCCGACAGCGGGTTCCCGCCCCTCGCCGGGCGACCGGGGCCCGCGACCCCGCACCACCCACCGGCGGCGCACGACACGCCGCCGGCCGGGCCCGGCGGCACCCCGGTGCCGTCGTCCCGGGGGCCGGCGTCCGCCGGACACCCCGTCGTCCTTCTCTCGGCATCAAATAGCGGGTGCCGAAGACCGGAGTCACCACCCATGCTGATCGCACAGCGTCCCTCCCTGACCGAAGAGGTCGTCGACGAGTTCCGCTCCCGGTTCGTGATCGAGCCGCTGGAGCCGGGCTTCGGTTACACCCTCGGCAACTCCCTGCGCCGCACCCTGCTCTCCTCCATCCCGGGTGCCGCCGTCACCAGCATTCGCATCGACGGCGTGCTGCACGAGTTCTCCACCGTGCCCGGGGTCAAGGAGGACGTCACCGACCTGATCCTCAACATCAAGCAGCTGGTCGTCTCCTCCGAGCACGACGAGCCGGTCGTGATGTACCTGCGCAAGCAGGGTCCCGGCCTGGTCACCGCCGCCGACATCGCCCCGCCCGCCGGCGTCGAGGTGCACAACCCCGACCTGGTGCTGGCCGGCCTCAACGCCAAGGGCAAGCTGGAGATGGAGCTGACCGTCGAGCGCGGTCGCGGCTACGTCTCCGCCGTCCAGAACAAGCAGGCGGGCCAGGAGATCGGCCGCATCCCGGTCGACTCCATCTACAGCCCTGTGCTCAAGGTCACCTACAAGGTCGAGGCGACCCGTGTCGAGCAGCGCACCGACTTCGACAAGCTGATCGTCGACGTCGAGACCAAGGAGTCGATGCGTCCGCGCGACGCCATGGCCTCCGCCGGTAAGACCCTGGTCGAGCTGTTCGGCCTGGCCCGCGAGCTCAACGTCGACGCCGAGGGCATCGACATGGGCCCGTCCCCGACCGACGCCGCGCTCGCCGCCGACCTGGCGCTGCCCATCGAGGAGCTGGAGCTGACCGTCCGCTCCTACAACTGCCTCAAGCGCGAGGGCATCCACTCCGTCGGTGAGCTGGTCGCCCGCTCCGAGGCGGACCTGCTGGACATCCGCAACTTCGGCGCGAAGTCCATCGACGAGGTCAAGGCCAAGCTGGCCGGCATGGGCCTGGCCCTCAAGGACAGCCCGCCCGGATTCGACCCGACCTCCGCCGCCGACGCCTTCGGCGCCGACGACGACGGCGACCCCGGCTTCGCCGAGACCGAGCAGTACTGAGTCCGGAACCGCGCCCCGCACCGGCACCGCCGGCCGGGGCGCGGGCCCGGGCGCGCCCGCCGCGCGACCCCCGGCCCCCCGGGGGGCGGCGGGCGGCACCGAGGACGTTCCCCGGGGCCCCGGCCCCGGGAACACCCCGCCCCGGCACCGGCCCGGGCGGGCCCTGACACCGGTACCTGACACGGCCGGTGCAGTCACGAAGGAGAAACCCGATGCCCAAGCCCACCAAGGGTCGTCGTCTCGGCGGCGGTCCCTCCCACGAGCGGCTCATGCTGGCGGGCCTCGCCACCGCGCTGTTCGAGCACGGGCGCATCAAGACCACCGAGGCCAAGGCCCGGCGCCTGCGCCCGGTGGCCGAGCGGTTGATCACCAAGGCGAAGAAGGGCGACCTGCACAACCGTCGCCAGGTGATGCGCACCATCACCGACAAGAGCGTCGTGCACAGCCTCTTCACCGAGATCGGCCCGCAGTTCGCCAACCGTCCCGGTGGCTACACCCGTATCACCAAGATCGGTCCCCGTCGCGGCGACAACGCCCCGATGGCGGTCATCGAGCTGGTGGAGGCCCTGACCGTGCAGCAGGAGGCCGTCGGCGAGGCCGAGGCCGCCACGCAGCGCGCGGTGAAGGAGTCGGACGAGGCCAAGGCCCGCACCGACCTCGCCAAGGACGGGGACGCGGAGGAGAACACCGCGACCGCCGAGGAGCAGGGCACCGAGAAGGACGCCGAGGAGAAGGCCGAGGAGAAGAAGGACGCCTGATCCGGCGCCCTCCCTCCGAGCCACCCGGCCCCGGCCGGGTGGCTCCGACGGGCCCGGTCCCCGCGAGTCGCGGGGGCCGGGCCCGTTCCCGTTCCCGGCGGGCGGCCCGGGAGAATGCGATCCCGTGACCGACAGCGCCGCCCACCCCGCCGATGGTTCCCCCGTGACCGAAG